>JAWVYR010000014.1:0-18804 GCA_033722635.1 Balneolaceae bacterium
AAAGCATCTCGCGTCGCGTTAGCGTTGGTTGCAACCTTTCACGGAAGATCAGTTCCCCACCAGGAAAACAGCATTGCTGAAGAGCAATTTCCCATTATGCCAGAATCCGCGGTACAGCGGGTTGTCGATCATATAGACTACTGAGCCATTACCGATTTCCTGCACACCAAACGCCAGCGTCTCCAGAAGTTTGCTTTTTGCCTTATGGCCGACAAATCCGCTGATTAACGGGTCTGTCCCCACCACCCCGACATTCCAGCCGTTTTCCAGGAAATCATACGAAGATGTCCCCAATTTCAGTGAAAAATAACGGTCGCCGTATCCGAATCCGAGCGGATGGGTGTGGTCAAGTTCGATGCTGAAAATGGATCCCGGATTGCGTTGCGAAATATTTTTGCGTGAGATCTCGTCATAGATATCCACTGCATCGCTGGTGCCGTCAAACTCATCATCCTCCTCCGTTTTGCGCTTCAGCATAAACCCATCCTTGCCTGCCAGAAAACGGTTGGCTCCCCCTACCGCGATCAGCTTTCCGCCCGACGATATCCATTTCCTGATATCGTTCAGCTGGCTATCTTGCAGCGAACCTCGATAGATACCCGGGGGCAGGATCAGCACATCATACTCATGCCACTCGACACCGTTGATATCATCCAGGTTTATCAAGGTAACCGGATAGTCTACCTGCCGCTCAAAATAATGCCAGATCTCTCCCACTCGGTAGGATGATGTCCCCTCTCCCGACAGCACCGCTACACGAGGCGGCGGTAGATAGTGCATGTCGTCGGATCCAAAATCCACGCCTGAATCTACAAAGCCGGTGGATGCCGGATAAACCTTCACACCGTTCTCAGTGGCCAGTTCCTGAACTTTCCGGTCGAAAGCGCTGCCCATCCGGGTATTGCCGGTACGGGTTATCACCAGGGTGCCCCGGTCGAACCGCCGTCCCTCAACGGAGAACGGTTTCAGGGAATAACGAACAACAATGTCGTTTTCCAAAAGATCGGCCAGAAACCTGGCGTCTCTGAAATCATCCCAGGTTGCCAGGTAGGCATAGGGAGCGCCGCGATAGCTGTTGTCCATTTTATAGCCCATGAATTTAAAAGGCTGCCCGCTAATACGCTGTTTAACCGCATAGGTTTCCACCCCGAAAGCGTAAGGCAGTGCCCAGGCCGTGATGTCGTAGGTCAGGGAATCGGTCAGCTCCGGCTCCGGCTCAAAAAATATGCGGGCCAACACCGATTTGGGTTGATATAGACTCACGATGGTATCATTTTCCCTGACCTGGATTCGCTCATTTTCTCCGGTCCGGTAGTTATATGCCTCGTAGCGCCCTTCCTCGGTGGCGATCTGATATTCCACCTGGTGCTGATTCAGCAGTTCCAGCATTGCCAAATAATTGCCGCTCACACTGTCGTTTTTGATCACAAAGGATTTATAAGAACCCCCCGGATTGTTGAGGGCATCGTGGTAATATTTTGCAAATTCATCCACCACCCTATCGGCGTGTTTGGAAGTGATCTCCACCGTGGAAAGGCCGGTTGTATGATGATGCATGATCCGGTCCCCGAGCGTAAGGGTATCTCCTTCGGCTTTCAGGACGCCCAACCCCGCCGCCCGGCCGCCGGCCTGCTCGTAGGTCATCCCGATCGCCCCATTGAATATGGGATAGGTATCGCCGTAGCCGGGATAAAATAGATCGAACACCTGGCGCGTGAAATAGAGCCAGTTGTTCTTATCGAAATAGTGGGCATGGTTTTTACCGATCACATATTGGAACTCCTCCTGCCATTCCGTGATCGCCTGGTGAAAAGGTTTGGCCGCAGGTGCGAAATAGTAGGGATCGTCGATACTCTGTTCGTGGTAGTCCACGTGGATGTGGGGAAGCCACTGCTGATAGATGTTGATGCGGTGGCGACTCTCCTTCTGGGTCAGCCATGACCAGTCTCGATTCAGGTCAAAATAAAAGTGATTGGTTCGGCCGCCGGGCCAGGGCTCATGGTGCTCGCGGGCATCAAGATGGGGATTGAAGCGGTCCCCGGCCGTCTCGGTGTACCAGTGCACATAGCGGTCCCTGCCGTCCGGGTTGATCATCGGATCCATGATCACCACCGTGTTCTCCAGCCAGGCTTTGGTCTTTTCAACGGCGGGGGAGGCCAGCTCATAGAGGGTTTTCATCGCCGCCTCACTGCTGGAAGTTTCATTCCCGTGCACATTATAGCTGAGCCAGACGATGGCGGTCTTTTCCTCTCCATCCGGTTCCCCCGGAAGCATGCCCGCCCTTTTTAGATTGTTTTTGCGAATATTCTCCAGCCGCTTCATATTCTCCAGCGATGAGATCTTAACGATTACCAGCTCCCGGCCCTCATTGCTCGTGCCGTACTGCTCAAAATCCACCATCGTCGTTCTGTCGGCCACATATCTGAAATAGTCGATCACCCTGTGATGGGGAGTCCACCGGGTGCCCAGCTCATAGCCGAGAAAATCCGAGGGGGAACGGAGAGCTTGCCGGGCGGCTATCTCCTCCAGGGTCTCCTGGGCCGGCAGGACCTGGACTGTCAACAAAAGGATAGCAGGGATAAGTGCGGTGATGCGGATCATTCTTTTCATCTCTTAGATCGATTCTGTGTCGGTTTACATGATTTAGGGCAGTTCGAAATATTGCATATCTGAATGAACCGGCTGGCGGTTCCGGTCATTCCCCGGCGGTGGTATCTTCCATCGCCTCCCCGATCTGTTTCACCACGTCATATACGATTGAATTGGGGATCGGTATGGAGAGGTTGTAATGGGCGATTTTCCAGGATCCCGATCGCTTCAGCAAGACCCCGCTGCCGCGGGCCGGCCCGAGATTAGGTGTATCGAGTGATTCATCAAACCAGGCCGTCACACCGGTTTCGGAGATATATACATGTCGGTCGACCGGAGTGAAATTCCAGGCCTCCCCCCGTTCGAAGTAGGGACGGGCCCATTCCCTGAACTCTTCGGCGATCCAGCGCTCCGTTGCATCGGTGCCCATAAAAACAGCCGAATCTCCGGCAAAATGATCGAAGTAACGCTGGATGTCCGCTTCGGCGGCCGCCCGGTGCCATTCGTCCAACACGCGATGTACCGCCTCTTCTGAGTCCCCGGAAGCCTTTGGATCAACTCCGCGGCAACCGGCGTATATCGTCATAATTATACACAAGCAAAAAGTGATCTGGAATCGCATGGCATCAAGTATCTGGTTGAATGGATAGTACAGAATTGGTGCTTTCTTTACCAATTTATGTGTTATCATGGTTGAGTTGCACCGACCCGTACAGGTTTCTGCCTGCTGCGAAACCGGGAACCCACAGGGATGCATTAACCGTTTACCTTTTATGAATCGGATGTAGTTTCTCAAACACGAAAGGACCCCTTAAACAAATGCAACGATGTCTGTAACCAATGAGGAGATTGCCACCCAATTGTATGAAATAGGCAAGCTGCTGCAGCTGGCGGGAGAAAATCGTTTTCGAGTGATCGCCTTTGAACGGGCGGCCCAAACCGTGGAGGCGCTGGATGAGGATATCAATGTTTACATAGAAAACGACAATCTCACCGATATCAAGGGGATCGGCTCTTCCATTGCCAATGATATCAAATCGTATGCCGAAACCGGCAGCATCGAGGTGCTGGAAAAACTGCGGGAAGAGATCCCGCAGGGTATCCGTAACTGGCTCAAGATCTCGGGACTCGGCCCGAAGACGATTCGCAAAATTCACGAGGAGCTGGGGATCTCCACAACCGATGAGCTCAGGGAGGCTTGCAAAGACGGGCGGGTCGCCGGCCTTGAGGGACTGGGGAAGAAATCGGCCGAAAACATTCTGAAATCGATCGAGTGGCGCGATCAGTTCAGCGATCGCGTCAGGCTCGATGAGGCGACCGAACTGGGCGAGGTACTGCTGCAGGATCTTGATAAAATCGAAGGGGTCCTGGAAATAGCCCTCGCCGGCTCGCTGCGGCGCGCGAAGGAGACGATCGGCGATGTGGACCTGCTGGTGGGAGCGGAGAAGGAGGATATCGACCTGATTTTTGACGCCTTCGTCAACCACAACCGCGCCGCCGAGGTGCTGGGCCGGGGCGATACCAAAAGCTCGATACGTACGGTCGACGGGCGTCAAGCGGATCTTCGGATCGTAGAGCCGGGGAAATTTCCAGCTGCACTGCTTTACTTCACCGGCAGCAAGGAACATAACGTGGTGATGCGCCAGCGCGCCCGCAACCGGGAGATGGCGCTGAACGAATACGGCCTTTTTGAGCTGACCGAAGAGGGTGATACCGATTTCAACCGGCCGGTCGATTATAGATCGGAGTCGGATATCTACCGGCACCTGGATCTCCATTTCATCCCCCCGGAGCTGCGGGAAGATCGCGGCGAGTTTGAACATTTCGAACAGCAGGAATCGTTGAACCTGGTTGAGGAGGGGGATATCCGGGGCGTAATACACGCGCACAGCACCTGGAGCGACGGTCGGTTCTCGATCCGCCGGATGGCGGAAGCCTGCATCGAGCGGGGATATGAGTACCTGGGTATCTCCGACCATTCCCAAACCGCAGCCTACGCAGGCGGGCTCACCCCCGATGATGTGAAAGCGCAGTGGGAGGAGATCGACCGGCTGAACGAGGAGTTTGAGGAGAATGGAGAAGACTTCAGAATATTCAAGGGAATCGAATCGGATATCCTCGGGGACGGCAGTCTGGATTATGAGGATGCCCTGCTGGAACAATTTGATTTTGTGATCGCCAGCGTACACCAGGGCATGGATATGCCCCGGGAGAAGATGATGGAACGGTTCCGAAACGCAATCCGGCATCCGTTATCCCATATCATCGGGCACCCCACCGGCCGGCTGTTGTTGCAAAGAGAGGAAAGTGATCTCGAGATGAACGAGCTGATCGAGCTCGCCGCGGAGCACAACACCGCCATCGAGATCAATGCCAATCCCAAACGTCTGGACCTAGACTGGCGCCACGGCAACAAGGCCCGGGAAATGGGGCTGCTTTCCTCGGTCAATCCCGATGCCCACGGGGTCGAGAGCATCGATTACATTCGGTACGGCGTCCGGATCGCCCGGAAGGGCAAGTTCAATCCCGAGCGCATCCTCAATACCCGGTCGGCCGGGGAGCTGGATAAATGGTTTAAGATGAAGAAATAAATGCAATTGAAGCCGGCTTCCCGAATTCGATAGGTCTTTTCCTGATTTTAGATAAAATTAAGAGAAAAATCTGTAAGGAAGAGACCGCTGACTGCTCTTATAATAAAAACCATGATATATGGTAAAAGAGAAGTCTCCATTTCTGCCGGATACAGTCTACCACATCTATACGCATAGCAATGGAGACGATCTTATTTTTATGGAAGAGGATAATTATCATTTCTTTTTAAAAAGATACTCAGATTACATACATCCTATTGCAAAGACCTATGCATTTTGCTTGATGCCGAATCATTTCCACTTGATGGTGAATATTCGATGCTACGAAGAAGTGTATATTTATTTCAGGTCGATGGGTAAAAAAGAAAAAGACCTGATAGGTTTGGCAAACCTATCAGGTCTCATATCGAAACAATTTAGTAATCTGTTGAATAGTTATGCGAAAGCGTTCAACAAAAAGTATGAACGAAAAGGAAAATTATTTACCAAAAGTCTGATACGAATACCTGTTAAACATCAGATCTATTATAACAGGCTTGTTTATTATATCCATTTGAATCCCGTTCATCACGGATTTGTAGAAAATCCATCTCAATGGCCTTACAGTTCCTATCAAATTATTCTATCTAGAAAATCAACTGATCTGGACAGAGAGGAAGTGTTGAAATGGTTTGGCGGATTAGAAACTTTTCAAAAGATTCATCTCAATTCAGAAAAAGTGAAGAAAGATGAATTTCTATGATTAACAGTCCTGTCAGGCTTCAGAAAACCTGACAGTTCTTTTCCGTTACCGGTTTTGCCTACACCGTAAACTCCTCCAAGTCCGGCTCCTCGCCCTCCTCGATCACCTTGTCCCGGAACAGGGCGATAAAGAAGATCAGCACGATAAAGGCGAATATCGCGGGCACCCACCAGAAATCGAACCACTGGTTGAGCGTCAGCGCTTCGGCGCCGCCCAGGAAATAGTTATAGAGCCCTCCTGCCAGCTGGGCCCCGATCAGCATACCCACACCGTAGGTGATCAGAATAATCAACCCCTGCGCCTGGCCGCGTATGTCGGGACCGGATTTTTTGTCCACGTAGATCTGGCCCGTTACGAAAAAGAAGTCATAACAGATGCCGTGCAGGGCGATACCGCCGATGATCATCCATGTCACCGCATCCGGTGCGCCGAGGGCAAACAGCGCATACCGGGCCACCCAGGCGAACATCCCGGCCGCCAGCATCCACTTCACGCCCAGCCGGACGAAGAAGAAGGGCATCAGAATCATGAAAATAACCTCCGACATCTGACCGATCGTCTGGGTAGCGGCGATGTTTTCAAATCCCGACACCTCCAGGAAGATCTGGGTGAAATTGTAGTAGGCCGCAAGAGGTATCGATATCAACAGAGAACTGATTAAAAAGACATAGAACGAGCGGCTACCCAATTTTTTCAGGGCATCGACCCCGATGATATCCCGTACCGATACCTTCTCCCCGGCGGCCGGCGGGGGTGTATGGGGCAGCGTAAAACTGTAGAGTCCCAGCGCCAAGCTTGCGGCTGCAGTCATATAGAGCGGCAGTGCGGTCTGCTCGGGCTTGATCCCCTCGGCCACAAACTGCCCCAGCAGGAAACTCACGGCAAGACCCGCCACGATCCATCCGATGGTTCCAAATACGCGAATAATTGGAAACTGCTTCTCCTGGTCCTCGATATTATGGAAAGAGATGGTGTTGGCCAGACTGATGGTCGGCATGTAGCAGAGATTGTAGGCCAGCAGCATCAGTATAAAGATAAGCGGCGAACCCGACACCTGTGGTGTCAGAAACATGAATAACGCCCCCAGTATATGCAGGGTCCCCAACACTTTTTCTGTGGAAAAATAGCGGTCGGCGATCAGTCCCACGAAAAAAGGGGCGGCGATGGCAGCTATCGGATTTACCGTGAAAGGCCAGTGCGTGAGATCCCCCATATCATGAGCGGTCATATAGACCGCCACAGTGGTGTACCAGGCTCCCCAGATAAAGAACTCGAGGAACATCATCGCACTCAGCTTAACCTGAATCAATTTATTCATACAGATCCCGTTTATTTAATGACTTTCATTTACCTGCTGCAAAACTGCACACAATTTGCAAAATCCTGAACTAATCCGAAAATGTTCTTCCCTACGGGTCTGCCTGTTTTATTTCCGTGAAACTGTGAAATATTCAGCCCGGATAATATGTTAGGAAGATACCCTTTAAACGGATGAACGCCGATAAACCGACCACCGCCATGAATGGTATCAGCAAACTTCCCCTGTTGATTTGTCTCTGTCTTTCAGTAGCCCTTATGCCCAATGAAACGATGGCACAGGAACACTCGGGCGTAATTCTTCTGGCCGGATACAAGCAGCCCGAACCGGTAGCCACAGCGGCAACCGGAACTGTGAAATTTGTTATTGAAAATGATACCCTGCAGATCAGCGGTGAATTTGCCGATCTTACCTCTCCCTTTCGCGGGGCCGGTATTCATTTTGGTGAGAAGGGAGAGGAGGGGAACCGCCTCTTCAGGCTCACTGCGAAACTCAATGATGAAAAGACCGCCGGCCGCTTCCCCCCTGCCCAAAACCGGTTCAAGTTGAACGAGGCTCAAAAGGAATACCTGCTGGATGGCCTGTTCTATATCAATATCTATACCGCGGAACACAATCATGGGGAGATCAGGGGGCAGTTTCCTGCTAAATCATAAAAACGGAGAGCTGAATCGAGCAAATCCCGCCGAGCGTAGTGCTACTTCAAAGCCCGTACCTGAATGGCGAAAGCCTGCTTTGGATTGATCCGCAACAGCGTGTCGATCTCGTTTTCAGAAAAGCCCGTTTTTGTCAAAGCCGGCAGAAACTCGGTAAAGATCGTGTCGTACGGCCGGAACGATCCACCGGCCGGTTCGCCCACTTCATACCATCCCGCATCATGGGATATCAACACCCGGTGCAGGTATCCGTTACGACGCATCATATCGACGAGCTCCACATGCCGATCCACCGATCCGGGGCCGATCCCGTCAAACTCAACCCATGCCCCTCCACGAGCGGCCTGCAGATGCAGGGTGGTGTCGCTTTCATTTTGTGCATGAACCCATATGAATGCCGACGGATGAACCCCTTCTGTTTTTAGTATCTCAAGCTCTTCCACCGCAGCCGCACCGTCCCCTGAATGACCTGCGATGGTGAGTCCGCTCTCCAGATGGGTTTTAGCTGCAGCTTGCACAATTTTTCGCTGCATCTCTGTCAACGGCCCGTCGTCGACACCGATCTTTATAAATCCGGGTTTTATCCCGGTGTCTCCGATGCCTTTTCTCCACTCATCCAGCCATCGGCCGGAGATCTGTACCGGTGACTCCTCATAGGCATGGGCGGGGATGTAGGCTTCCTGCCGGGCACCGTAGTAGCCCGTATTGGTCAAGATCTGAACGCTGCTGGCTTCCGAGAGCTGTTTGAGAAGCACCGGATCTCTCCCCAGATACCGAGGGGTGCATTCCACCAGGGTTTGGCCACCGAGATGATTCAGGTCCTGAAGAAAGGGCAGCGTTTTATCGAATACCTCGCTCCTTTCATACCGGTCCCTGGAAACGCTGTCGGCCCCGATAAAATCCACCAGGAGATGCTCGTGCACCAATGCGGTGCCCATTGAATCGGGATGAAGCGGGCCCGTCACCGTCATGATCTTGCCTGAAAATGCGGTCATCTCCTGCCGATCGCTGCAGCCGGTGATCATGCCCGCAATCAGCACAATCATCAGGTTGATGTGAAGAAAATTTGTTCTATTCACAGGGCATTACCCCCTAAAAAGTTTGGAAAGCAGGGTCAACACCAGGCTCAAAACGATGCTGATGACGATCATGGTGGTGACCGGAAAATAGAACCGGAAATTTTCCTTTTCAATGCGAATATCGCCCGGAAGGTTACCCAGCCACCCGAGACGGTCACCAAAGAAGTAGAGGATGATTCCGACCAGCAGGATCAGGCCTCCCAAAACGATCAACCATCGGCCCAGATTCGATTCCATAGCTGTCCGGCTGTTATTTCCGTTTGGGGGCTCCCCTGTCAGGCAGATTTGACTTTTTTGCCCAGGGCCAATCGGTCGACCACCTCGAGTGCCGGTCTCGGATCGCTCATGATATAGAAATGCAGCCCGGGCACCCCGTGATCCAGCAGTTCGGCACACTGCTGGGTGCTGTATTCAATTCCGATCTCGCGGGCGTTGTCCGGGTCGTTCTCCACTTCATGGGCGAAATCCTCGGGAATGGTCAGATGGAAATACTTGGGTAAAAAGCTGAGATGCCGCTTCAGGGTCAGGATCTTCAGGCCTGGTACGATCGGCACCTTGATGCCCGCCTCCCGGCATTTACGCTCAAAACGGAAAAAGGACTCGTTGTCATAGAACATCTGGGTGACGATGTAATCGCCCCCGGCGTCCACTTTTTCCTTGAGCCGTGCGATATCCCAGTCGAGGTTGGGCGCCTCGAAGTGTTTCTCGGGATAGCCCGCCACACCCACGCAGAAATCGGTTTCATGGGCGTTGACGATATCCTCCAGGTATTTGCCCCTGTTCATATCCTTTATCTGTCGGACCAGATCGATCGCATGATCGTTGTAGGTACCGTTCTTGTAGACCGTCACCGAATCGTCGATTGCATCCCCCCGTACGGCCAGCACATTGTCGATGCCCAGAAAGTTGAGTTCGATAAGAGCATCCTCGGTCTCCTCCTTGGTAAAGCCCTCGCAGATCAGGTGGGGAACCGGATCCACCCCGTAGCGATGCATGATGGCGGCGCACAGTCCGATCGTACCCGGACGCTTGCGCTTGATATGACGCTTGATCGTCCCGTCGGACCGCTCCTCGTAATAGGACTCTGCGGCGTGATAGGTGACATCGATGAAGGGAGGATTGTATTCCATCACTTTGTCCAGGGATTCAAACACTTTCTGGACCGAGCCCCCGCGCTTGGGAGGAATGATCTCGTAGGAGATGAGCGGTTCCTTCGCCCTGTCGTAATGTTCGATGACTTTCATCAGGTGATAATCGTAGGTTGCCTCTGTTTTTTAGCAAAGAATCATAAAATTACAACAATTTGGCCAATTTTTAAATTTCCAGACTATAAATTGACCAATCTTTGTGTTAATTTTGGCGTTTCGAGGCACAAAGGCACACGAATCCGTTGTTTGAACCCTCTCGACCTGATTTTCAAACTTTTTTAATATGAAGTCCCCAACTTGTATCCATGGCGAATAGATCACTGCATACCCTGCTTGAAGAGCGCATCCTGGTTCTTGACGGTGCCATGGGTACCATGATACAGCAGTATAAGCTGGGAGAGGAGGATTTCCGGGGCGAGCGGTTCAAAAATATCGAAAACGATCTCCAGGGAAACAACGACCTGCTCAGCCTGACCAAGCCGGAGGTGATCAAGGAGATCCATAGCAAGTTTTTTGAAGCCGGCTCCGATATCATCGAAACCAACACCTTCAATGCCAATCCGGTCTCACAGGATGATTATGATCTCGGGGATCTGACCTACGAGATGAATGTAGCGGCCGCCCGCAATGCCCGGGAAGTGGCCGACCGGTTCACCAAAAACAATCCGGACATACCCCGTTTTGTAGCCGGCGCCATCGGGCCCACCAACAAAACGCTGTCGATCTCTCCCGACGTGGAGGATCCCGGTTTCCGTGCCATCACCTTTGAGGAGCTGGCGGAAGCCTATACCGAACAGATCAAAGGGCTGGTGGACGGGGGCGTGGATATCCTGCTGGTGGAAACGATTTTCGATACCCTGAACGCCAAAGCGGCGATCTATGCGATCCACAAACATGCAGCCGAAACAGGCACAGAGCTCCCGGTGATGATTTCCGGAACCATCGTGGATCAGAGTGGGCGCACTCTCTCGGGTCAGACGACCGAGGCTTTCCTGGTATCGATCTCCCACACCCGGAATCTGCTGAGCGTCGGGCTCAACTGCTCGCTGGGATCGGAACAGATGCGACCCTATATCGAGGAACTGGCAGCCAAGTCCACCAGCTACACCAGCCTCTATCCCAACGCCGGGTTACCTGACGAGATGGGAGAATACAACGAGTCGCCATCCTTCATGGCCGAACAGCTGGAGGAATACGGCAAGGAGGGGTTTGTCAACCTGGTTGGCGGATGCTGCGGTTCTACACCCGAACATATCGAGGCGATCTCCGAAGCCGCCCGATCGCTTTCACCCCGCTCCATCCCGGATCAGAAACCCTATCTACGCCTCAGCGGACTGGAGCCGCTGGTGGTCCGGCCGGATACCAATTTCGTCAATGTAGGGGAACGGACCAATGTGACCGGTTCGCGGAAATTTCGCCGGCTGATCATGTCGGAGGAGTATGAAGAGGCGCTCTCTGTTGCCCGCCAGCAGGTGGAAAACGGAGCCCAGATCATCGATGTCAATTTGGACGAGGGGATGCTCGATTCCGCCGAAGTGATGGCCAATTTCCTGCAGCTGCTGGCTGCCGAACCCGATATCTCTCGTGTGCCGGTGATGATCGACTCCTCCAAATGGTCGGTCCTGGAAGCGGGTCTGCGCACCGTTCAGGGCAAAGGGGTGGTCAACTCGATCAGCCTGAAGGAGGGGGAGGATGAATTCAAGCGACAGGCCGCTGAAATTCTGAACTACGGTGCGGCGGTGGTGGTGATGGCGTTCGATGAAAAGGGACAGGCCGACTCCTATGAACGCCGTATCGAGATCTGCGAACGGGCCTATACCATTCTCACTGAGGATGTGGGGTTCGCACCGCAGGATATCATCCTGGATCCCAACATTCTGACCGTAGCCACCGGTATCGAGGAGCACAACAACTACGCGGTCGACTTTATCGAAGCCACACGCTGGATCAAGAACAACCTGCCGCTGGCCAAGGTGAGCGGAGGGGTGAGCAATATCTCTTTCTCCTTCCGCGGCAACAACCGGGTGCGTGAAGCGATGCATTCCGCTTTCCTTTACCACGCCATCAAGGCGGGTATGGATATGGGCATCGTCAACGCCGGGCAGCTGGAGGTTTACGACGAGATTCCCGAAGAGCTGAGGGAACGAGTGGAGGATGTGCTGCTGAATCGACGTGACGATGCCACCGAGCGGCTGGTTGATTATGCCGAGGAGATCAAGGAGGATCAGGAGGACCGGGAGGAGAAACAGCAGGAGTGGCGCGAGCAGGAGGTCGAGGAGCGCATCAAACATGCCCTCGTGAAAGGGATCGTGGATCATATCGTGGAGGATGTGGAGGAGGCCCGCCAGAAATATACCCATCCGATCGAGGTGATCGAGGGCCCGATGATGGCGGGTATGGATGTGGTCGGCGACCTGTTCGGATCCGGAAAAATGTTCCTCCCGCAGGTGGTCAAAAGCGCCCGGGTGATGAAAAAAGGGGTCACCCATCTGGTGCCCTACATCGAAAAGGAGAAGGAGAAAAACAAGAACAGTGAACCCAAAGCCAAAGTGCTGCTGGCCACGGTGAAGGGAGATGTTCACGATATCGGTAAAAATATCGTGGGGGTGGTGCTCCGCTGCAACAACTTCGACGTGATCGATCTGGGGGTGATGGTTCCGGCCGACAAGATCCTGAAGGAAGCCCGTGAGAACAATGTCGATATCATCGGTCTGAGCGGATTGATCACACCCTCGCTGGATGAGATGGTCCATGTGGCCAAAGAGCTCAAGCGCGAACAGTTCACACAACCGCTGCTGATCGGGGGAGCCACTACCTCCCGGATGCACACGGCGGTCAAAATCGAGCCGATGTATGATCAGCCGGTGATCCATGTGCTGGATGCTTCCCGGAGCGTGTCGGTAACCGGCAATCTGATCTCCAAAACACTGAAGAAAGAATTTGTCGGTGAAAAAGAGCAGGAGTATCAGAAGCTGCGTGAGCAGCATGAAAGCCGGTCCAGAGGCAAATCCTATCTCTCTATCGAGGAAGCGCGGGCTAATAAAACCGATATCGAGTGGGACGCATCCGAGATCACCCAGCCTAAAAAACCGGGCGTTCATCAATTTAAAAATTACCCGCTGGAGGAGATCCGCAACTACATCGACTGGGGGCCTTTCTTTATCGCCTGGCAGATGAAAGGGCGGTTCCCGGAGATCCTTGAGGATGAAAAATACGGCGAGGAGGCGCGCAAACTGTATGAAGATGCCAACCGGCTACTCGACCAGATCGTCAAGGAAAAACTGCTGAGAGCCCACGGAGTGATCGGGCTTTTTCCTGCCAATGCCGAAGGAGACGATATTGAAGTGTATGAGGATGAAGAACGGGACCGGCCGGTGACCATATTTCACACGCTACGCCAGCAGGCTAAAAAGAGGAGCGGCCAGCCCAATAAAGCCTTAGCTGACTATATAGCACCAAAAGAGACCGGCATCGCCGACTATATCGGAGGATTTGCCGTCACCGCCGGAGAGGGCTCTGCCAAACTGGTCAAAGAATTTGAGGATCAGCAGGATGATTATAACGCCATTTTGACCAAAGCCCTGGCCGACCGGCTGGCCGAGGCGTTTGCGGAGATGCTCCACGAACGGGTGCGTAAAGAGTTCTGGGGATACGCCCCGGATGAACAGTTCAGCAATGAGGAACTGATTCGGGAGCGGTACCGGGGGATCCGACCGGCGCCCGGCTATCCTGCCCAGCCCGATCATACCGAGAAGGATCTGCTTTTCGACCTGATCGGCGTTCAGGAATCCACCGGCATCGAACTGACCGAACACTACGCGATGCAGCCTCCCGCCTCGGTAAGCGGACTCTACTTTGCCCACCCTGAATCCAGCTATTTCAACGTGGGTGATATCGGCAAAGACCAGGTGGAGGATTATGCCCGCAGAAAGGGTATGAGCGTAAAAGAGGTCGAGCGCTGGCTATCCTCAAACCTCAACTACAATACAGAATAGTTCTCAATGAGACACTTGTCAAGATTTGAAACTTGGCATCTATTTATTGACAATATTCTAAAACCATTTAATTTCGGTCTCATTCAATGAAACCCTCTGTTACAAGAATTCAATCTTTTTTCAACACTGTTCTGCTGGTATTCCTTTTGGTGGTCATCGGTACCGGCTGCGGAACGGGCGATTCCGGCAGCGCCCCGGAACCGCGGACTTACCCGATGGGGTTTGCCCCCAACCCGCCCCGTCCCGGTTTGGAATCTTTCTTTACAACCGTCGATTCCATGGTCAACGTTTCGGAGTTTACCATCCTGCAGCAGAACCCCCCATGGCAAGAGCTCCTGGCAGGGGCACCGATGGACAGCCTTGTCCAGGATCGGGTTCAGCTTGCTGAATTTCTCAGGAACAAAGGATTGAAAATAGTATTCCTGGTAGATCCCCTCGACGGCCTCGATCGAACCAAAGAGCCTCCGGAACTGGTTGAAGCGGGCAGGAGCATTTTTGAACCCGAGATCCGGGCATTGCATGAGGAGTGGGTACGTCAGATCGCCGAACAAATCAAGCCGGTTTATCTCGGGCTGGCTTCCGAGATCAACACCCCCGCGGCCCACGGAGAACCGGCACTGTACGCCGAAATCAGGGACCTGGTCAATGATCTGGCCCCTGAAGTACGGCAGTTGAGCCCCGACACCGAGGTCTTCGTATCTTTCCAGGTGGATGATGCCTGGGGACTGTTCGGAGGTGATGATATCGACCACTTCGCCCTGATCGATGAATTTGATATCGATGCCCTGGGCCTTTCAAGCTATCCCGTATTTGTATTTTCCAATCCCTCGGAGATACCGGATGACTATTTCCTTCGGTTCCGTGAGGTAACCGATTTGCCCATGATACTGGTGGAGGGTGGATGGAATTCCCGGAACACCTCCCAGACCTCCGGTTCCTCGGCAGAGCAGGTAGCCTTTTTTGAGAAGTTTGAAGAGCTGATGGATAGCGTCAACGGCGAACTATGGGTATTCCTGATCTATGCGGACCTGGATATCGACGCGCTTGGACTCCCTCCCGACCGGGAAGCCGCCCTGGCCAACTTTGCCTTCATGGGAGTTGCGGATGAGAATTTTGCAAGAAAACCGGCCTATGAGGTTTGGAGGCGGATTTTTGATCGGCCGCTGGAAAGATAGGCCGAGCTAATTATCCATTTTTCAATCGGGAACTGCCCCAGCCTACCCCGACTACAATTATCGCCCCGACAACGGTGTAGAGCGGCCACGCGATCGCCAGTCCCTCCCCGGGAAGGATATTCTGTATCGGGCCTTTGACCATAAACAGCAAAGCGGTCAATCCGGCAAAGAAGCCGATCATTGCATCACGCTTATCCGGTTTTGAAAAGAGCCTGCCAAGCGCAAACGCCCCCAGCAGTCCGCCGTAGGTATAGGAGGCGATACTGAGTCCCAGCTCCACCACCGCCGGGCGCTCCCCCTCCTGCAGCTGGAGCAAGGCGAACAGAAAGGCCGATCCGGTCAAGATAGCCGCCCAAATAACGGTGACAATGCGGGATACCTTAAGGTCCTTTTCGGGGGTATTCCCTTTTCCGAAATAGGGCTTATAGAGATCCAGGGTGGTAGCCGATGCGAGCGAGTTGAGCGAGGAGCTGAGGCTGCTCATCGCCGCCGCAAAGAGGGAGGCCACGATCAGCCCGGATAAACCGACCGGCAACTGCTGTACGATAAACCGGGCGAAAATCTCGTCGGTGGTCGCCAACCCCAGCTGTTCGGGCGTCTGGCCCTCGTAAAAACCGAACAACAGTATTCCGATCATCAGGAACAGGGCGAACTGCAGCGCCACCACCACCCCGCTCCACACCAGGGCTTTCTGGCTGTTCTCCAGATTGCGGGTGGTTAACAGCCGCTGGACGATCAGCTGATCGGTGCCGTGAGATGCGACCGAAAAGATGGCACCTCCGATCAAAGCTGTCAAAAAGGTGTAGGGGCGGGCGATAAACTCTCGGAAACTTCCCTCAAAACCAAAATCGATCAGGTTCAGCTTTCCAGCGGTGTTTGCCGATTCCAATGCACCACCAAGGCCTCCCGGCAGGTGAGCGATCATAATTCCGGCGGCAAGCAACGCTCCGCCGATATAGACCGCCATCTGCATCACATCCATCCAGACCACCGCCTTGATGCCGCCGATCAATGTATAGATCAGGGTGATAGCTGCGATAACCCCGATGGAGAGCAGGTAGATCTCCAGATCACCCCAACCGGTAAAGGCTCCTCCAAGCCGCAAAATGATCGCCAGCGGTATCGCAGTGGCGAAGAGGCGAACGCCGTCGGCCAGCAGACGCGTGATCATAAAAGTGGAACTGGCGGCGTTACGCATGCCGTCCCCAAACCGCTGTTCCAGGAATTGATAGGCGGTGGAAAGGTTTCCCTTATGGTAGGCAGGTAAAAAAAAGTGTGCCACCATAATCCGGCCGACAATATAGCCGAATGTGATTTGCAGGAAGGTCAAGTCTCCGCCGTAGGCGACTGCCGGAATGCTGATGAAGGTGAGCGTGCTGGTTTCGGTAGCCACCACGGAGAAGAGCACCGCCCACCAGGGGATATCGTGTCCGCCCAGAAAATAGTCGGAGGTGGAGCGTTGCCGGCCGGCTGCCAGGATTCCGGCCACAGCCACAACCAACAGATAGACGACAATGACGACGAAGTCAAGCGTGGTAAACTGCATCAGCTCATCAAACTACGGATTTGGAAGGATCGATTGTTGAATTACAGGTTTGCTTGTTTCTCCAGCCAATCGTGGAATTTGCGGATCGCTTTCCCCCTGTGGCTGATTTTGTTTTTAATCGAAGGCTCCATCTCTGCAAAGGTTTCCTTGAATCCATCGGGTCGGAAAAGCGGGTCATAACCAAATCCACCCGACCCCCTCGGTTCCTGGAGAATCGTACCCCTGCAGATCCCCTCGAAGGTATGAACTCCCCGAACTGAAATAAAGGCCGCCACGGTGCGAAACTGCGCCTTCCGGTCCTTCGGCTTCACCTCCGCCAGCTCCTCGAGCAATTTACGCCGATTGTCGGCATAGGATGCCTGCTCACCTGCGTACCGGGCCGAAAATACCCCCGGGCGTCCGTCCAGCGCGTCCACCTCCAGGCCGGTATCGTCGGCCAGCGCCGGCAGTCCGGTCTCTTCGTAGACGTATCGGGCTTTTTTGATCGCGTTGCCCTCCAGGGTGAGCTCATCCTCCTCCACCTCCTCAAGGCCCGGATAATCGAGCGTTGATTTCAGCTCCAGGTCCAGATCGGCGAGCGTTTCTTCGAGCTCCCTGATCTTGTCTCTGTTCCGCGAAGCCAGGATGATGGTATTCATGGCTGATCGGGTTTTTCTCGGGGAAACAGCTTGTAGTACAGGTTGATGCCGCTTCCGATGGTCAGCATACCGTTCAGTGCGATGAATACGTAATCGTTGATCAGAATTGAATAGATAGTCAACAGCAAACTGGCCGTCACATACATCACGATGAAGGCCAGGTTGGTGCCGGTATAACCCTGACGGATCGTTTCAAGGGTCTGCGGCACCCAAGCCCCTACCAGTATCGCAAAACCGGTCCATCCTAACAGTTGTAGATCCATAATGTGTAGATTTTAATCGATGTGATGTTCGGGTATGTGGCTGAACTTGCGGAACTCGCGGTACCGTTCAAAAATCATCTCTTCGGTGAGATTCTGCAACCGTTCGGTGCCGAACTCCTCCACACAGAAACTGGCCATGATCGAACCGAAGGTCACGGCTCGCCGCAGGTTGGTGTCGGAGAGATCATCGGTATAGGCCAGCCAGCCGATCAGCCCTCCCATGAAGGTGTCGCCCGCCCCGGTCGGATCGAAAATATCCACAATCGGGTAGGCCGGAGCCACAAAATATTCCTCGTCGGTATAGAGCAGCGCGCCGTGTTCCCCCTTCTTGATGATCAGGCCCCTCGGACCCATCTTTCGGATCGTATCGGCAGCCTGGATCAGGTTCGGTTCACCCGAGAGCTCCCGGGCCTCCGAATCATTGATAACCAGCAGATCTACCCGCTGGATCGCCTTCTTCAACGCATCCAGTGCTCCCTCGATCCAGAAATTCATGGTGTCCATCACTACGAAGTCGGGATCGTTCACCTGGTCGAGCACCTTCACCTGCAGATCCGGCTGAATATTGCCCAGCGACACGAAGCGGCTGTCGCGGTAGGCACCCGGTATCACCGGATCGAAACGTTCAAAGACGTTCAGTTGTGTTTCCAGCGTGTCGCGCTTGTTCAGATCGTAGTGGTATTTGCCCCGCCAGAAAAAGGTTTTTCCGGAATCGTCGACCTGAAGCCCCTGCAGGTCGATTCCCTTGTCCTTCAGCAGCTGAAGATCCGCATCGGCGAAATCATTGCCGACCACCCCCACCAGCTGCACCGGTTCATGGAAATAACTGGCGGCCATGGAGATATAGGTAGCCGATCCACCCAGGGTTCGATCCACCTTGCCGAATGGGGTCTCGATTCCGTCGTACGCCACCGAACCGACAACGAGTATGCTCATAGGTCAACCCTTTTATGTCGTTACACTAAAACGGCGATAAGGTACGGAGTATGGCGGGGCTTTGAAAGGGTTGCCGGAATGGAACAACAGAATCTGTCAGTTTTTTGGAACAGGTTTCCTTCAGTTAA
>JAWVYR010000015.1:0-18582 GCA_033722635.1 Balneolaceae bacterium
CGTTTGGGGATGAGCTTTCCACTTTCCAGGATCAAAACGAACGGGAGCCGATCAACCGGTCGCTACGCCTTAGCTTCTCGGTCACCGACATCGGGTTTGTGCGGTACAACGATGAGCCGCTCTTCATAGAGAACAACCGTGACACCACCTCGGCAGCTGCGATTGCTCCTTCAGGGTCCAAATTTATCGGGGCTTATGGACAACATCTTGCCCTCCTGGCATCGACACCGGCCGGGTTCAACCCCTATGACAACCCGGATCGCGTAGACCGATCGGAGTTCTCCTCCCTGCTCCCCACCTCCTTCAATGCCGGCATGCTGTTCGAGATCAACCGGCTGAAGCTGATGGCGGACCTGACACTGGGATTGACGGAGAGTGCCTTCGGCACCGGTAGGCTGGCGGCCCACCTGGGTCTGGAATTGAGACCGTCAACCAAGATACCGGTGCGTGTGGGAACCCAGATCGCCAAGAACACGGCCTCCTACCTGGGTTTCGGAATCGGGTATGAGGGCGACCACTTTGAAATCAATATGGCTACCGGCCTCTCGGCCAAAACCAGCGGATATCCCCTGGAACTCGTTGGAGGAGCCTTTACCGGCCTGAAACTCTATTTCTGACCCATTTTACATTTCCCAGACCTTTTGTCATGGTTCACCCAAAGATTTGTTATTTTGCCAGTAGTGGTGGAGCAGTTCTGACTTTATGGTAGGTGCTGCAATATTGGAATTCTATTTGCATTACTACAGACCACAGTATTCACTGCAAGATTATAACTATTCCCATTTATGAACAAGAAACTACTGAATTTGGTAGATCTCGAAGATGTCAATGAACATTTCGATGACTTCGAGCAGGCGATCCCCCTGATGTCTGAGGAAGAGGAAAAGGAATTGACGGAAGCCGAGGTACCCGAGAATCTTCCCATTCTTCCGCTGAAAAACACCGTTCTCTTCCCGGGGGTGGTGGTCCCGATTACGGTGGGAAGAGACCGCTCTCTCGCACTGGTCAAGGAAGCCTATGAGAGCGACAAGATTATCGGGGTTGTGGCACAGCGCGATGAAGATATTGAGGATCCAAGCCCCGAGGATATGTACCAGGTGGGCACGGTAGCCGAAATCCTGAAGCTGATAAAGATGCCGGACGGCAGTAAGAGCATCGTGATTCAGGGCAAAACCACTTTCAAGATCGAGAATTTCACCCAGAGCGACCCCTATTTCAGGGCGGATGTCAATACCTACCCGCAGGAGATGGATGTTTCCGGCGTGGAGCTTGATGCTTCGATGCGTTCGATCAAGGAAACAGCCAGCAAGATCGTGAATCTCTCCCCCAATCTGCCGTCTGAGGCTTCGATCGCCATCAACAACATCAGCAGCCCCACCTTCCTGCTGAACTTCATCAGCTCCAACCTGAACGTCTCGATCGAGGACAAGCAGGAGGTGCTCGAGATCCAGAAGTTCTCGCGCCGCCTGGAGCGTGTGATGGAGTTTCTGAACAAGGAGCTGCAGGTGCTGAACCTCAGCGAGGAGATCCGTACCAAGGTTAAATCCGACATCGACGAACAGCAGCGTGATTTCTACCTGCGGCAGCAGATGAAGGCGATCCAGGACGCACTAGGCGAAGACAGCGAGCAGGAAGAGGTTGAGCAGCTTCGCCAGCAGCTCAAATCGAAGGACCTTCCCGAGGACGCTCGTGAAACGGCAGAGAAGGAATTGCAACGGCTGGAACGCACCCCCAGCTCCTCGCCTAACTACGGCATCATCCACAGCTACATAGAATGGATCATCGATCTGCCCTGGAATGAATATTCCGACGACAACCTGGACCTTGACCACGCACGCAAGGTGCTGGATGAGGATCACTACGGGCTGGAGAAGGTCAAAAAGCGAATTATCGAATATCTTGCGGTACTGAAGCTCAAGAAGGATATGAAGGCGCCCATTCTCTGTTTCTACGGACCTCCGGGGGTCGGAAAGACTTCACTCGGCCGCTCCATAGCTCGGGCGTTGAACCGCGAATTTGAGCGATTCAGCCTCGGCGGCATTCATGACGAAGCGGAGATCCGCGGGCACCGTCGAACCTACATCGGTGCATTGCCCGGACGCATCATACGTGCGATGAAAAAAGCGGGCAAGGGAAACCCGGTGATGATGCTTGACGAGATCGACAAGGTCGGTTCCGACTACCGGGGTGATCCCACCTCGGCACTGCTCGAGGTACTCGATCCCGAACAGAATGATTCCTTTGCCGACAACTACCTGGAGCTTGAGTACGATCTCTCCCGGGTGCTCTTCATTGCCACTGCCAACTCGCTGGATACCATACCGGCCGCCCTCCGCGATCGGATGGAGGTGATCAACATCACCGGATACACGCAGGAGGAAAAAACCGAGATTGCCAAGCGGCACCTGATACCCAAACAGATCGAGGAGAACGGCCTCAGCGAAGAGCAGATCAAGATCACCCACCAGGCGATTCAGAAGGTGATCGATGCTTACACCCGCGAATCCGGAGTGCGTACACTGGAACGGCAGATCGGTTCGATCTGCAGGGGTGTGGCTGCCAAAGTTGCCTCCGGCGAGGATAAGAAGTATACGGTCGGGGTGAATGAAGTGCAGGACTATCTCGGCAAACGCAAGTATTTCTCCGAAATCGCAGAGCGAACCACCGTACCGGGCGTAGCTACCGGACTGGGCTGGACCCCCTACGGCGGCGATATCCTCTTTATCGAGGCCTCGGTTTCGAAAGGTACCGGCAAACTGCATATCACCGGCCAGCTCGGGGATGTGATGAAGGAGTCAGCGATGCTGGCTATGTCATACCTCAAAGCCCATGCCGATGAATTGGAAATTCCGGAAGACGCTTTCAAATACTGGGACCTTCACATTCATGTGCCCAAAGGGTCGGTACCGAAAGACGGCCCCTCGGCCGGCATATCGATATTCTCGGCCGTGGCATCGATCTTCACCCAGCGGAAAGTGAAAGGCACCCTGGCGATGACCGGAGAGATTACCCTTCGCGGACTGATACTGCCGGTGGGCGGCATCAAGGAGAAGGTACTGGCCGCCAAAAGGGCCGGCATCGAAAAAGTGCTGTTGCCGGAGAAAAACAAGAAGGATGTCGATGAGATCGAATCGGATGTAATCGGCAGTCTGGATGTTGAATATCTCGAACGGATGGATCCCCTGCTGGATATCGTTCTCGAGGAAGAACCGGTAATGCCACCCAAGGAACGCTTTAAAGTGTCAAATGAATACAAGCAGCGCAACGGCAAGCCGGAAGCGACCAGGGATTCCACAGAGGAATCGATCGTGATGTAGTTTCCTGACTACTGCTGATTTTGACCAAACCCCGCCCGTCGGCGGGGTTTTTATTTTAAATAGATTTCACCTCGAAGAATCCGGCATTTGTTCTGCTAAAAATGGGGTTTATCGCATTTAAAGCCATGTTTTTGGAACATATCGGCTCTAAAAATCATTGCCATAGTAGCAACGAAGTTTAAAACGACAAGAGAAACCTATTATGCCAATGACAGATCAACTTAAAGACAGAAAGATCGCTGTACTGGTGACCGATGGTTTTGAGGAAGTGGAACTGACCGAACCGGTCAAGGCCCTGAAAAATGCGGGAGCCACCGTCCATATCGTTTCCCCGAAAGAGGAAACCGTCAAAGCGTGGAACCACGGCCAGTGGAGCGACGAATACGATGTTGACGTAAAACTCGAATCGGCGGATGCCGACCTGTACAACGGCTTGCTGCTTCCCGGAGGCGTGCTGAACCCTGATGCCTTGCGAACCAACAAGCGCGCCGTCCAGTTTGTTTCCGAGTTCTATCACGAGGGCAAGCCGATCGCTGCCATCTGCCACGGACCTCAGATCCTGATCGAAACCAAGGAGCTGCAGGGCAAAACGCTCACCTCCTATCCTTCCATCAAAACCGATCTGAGAAATGCAGGTGCCAACTGGGTTGACAAAGAGGTGGTAGTCGACCAAGGATTAACCACCAGCCGTCGACCCGATGATCTTCCTGCCTTCATCGATAAGATGATTGAGGAATATCAGGAAGGTATTCATGAGGAACTGGCTCCGAATTAGTATCTGAAGTTTCCTATCCAACAGTTGTAGAGACCCGTAATTAACGGGTCTCATTTTTTATATATATACGGTGCCTTCTCTAAGGCAGCATAACCGTATCGGGGCTCTATTGTATTTTTAACCTCCATATTGGATATATTGGGTCGAACTCTTGATAACCAACCATCATCAGTGGATCTAAAAGGACGGGTCGTACGGTCTACCGGCAGCTGGTACGAAGTGGAACTTCGGAAGAACGGAAGTCGTGATGTCATCGACTGCCGGCTGCCCGGGCGGTTTCGGCTGGAGGAGGAAAAAACGACCAATCCGGTTGCGGTCGGCGATTACGTGACGATTTCCATCAATGAAGATGGCACCGGTACCATTGATAAGATCCATGAAAGGGAAAACTATATCATCCGGAAAAGCACCCACGGTAAAGAGGAGTACCAGGTACTGGCCGCCAATGTCGATCGAGGTTTCGCCGTACAGTCGATCCGTAAACCCAAATTCAAACAGATATTCGTCGACCGATTCCTGGTCACCTGCGAGGCCTACGAGGTGGAGCCCTGCATCATCATCAACAAGATGGATCTGGCTGATGAAAAGGACCGGCGAAGAGTAGAATATATCAAGGATATATATGAACCGTTGGGATACCTGGTACTCACCACCAGCATATACGATACCGATTCGCTGCAGGCCCTTGAAGAGGAGCTCGAAGGCTATACTTCCGTTTTAGTCGGCCATTCGGGTGTCGGCAAAACCAGCCTGCTGAACAAAATCGATCCAGGGATAGATCGGCCGGTGGGGGAAGTCTCCAGCTACAGTGAAAAAGGAATACATACGACCACCTTTGCCAAACTGCTGCGAATGGAAAACGGGGGATATATCGTGGATACACCCGGTATAAAAGAGCTCGGCCTGGTGGAGATAGAACCCTGGGAACTGTCCCTGTTTTTTCCCGAAATGCTCGAACCCCGGCAACACTGTAAGTTCAATAACTGCACCCACAGCCACGAACCCGGATGCGGGGTTATTGAGGCTGTTGAACGTGAAGAGATCAGCCCCGAACGATACGAATCCTATCTTCAGATCCTCGATACCTTAAAAAATAATTAATAGAGCTTCTTTCAATATTTGTGTACTATTCAGCAAATATCGGGAATTTAAGGGATCAGAAGCCTGTAAACACTGATTCCACCCTTTTTAAATTTTAAAAATAAACCCCATTTGCCATGAAAAAGGGATATCGGCTCTTTACAGGAGCCCTTTTTGCGCTTTTAGTTTTCTTTTTTAACCAGAACCCTGTCAACGCCCAGCAAATTGATGACATCGGCATCATCATTCAGTCAGGTGCCGATGACGCCAACATTCTTGCCCAGGAATATCTCAACCCTTTTGGGAAGGGTTTCGGGGCCGGGCTCAATTCCGGTTGGTTCCATAATGCGAAGCCTCATAAGAAATTCGGATTTGATATTACCGTCAATGCGAGCCTTGCGTTGGTACCCAGCAGCTATGAAAATTTCAGTGCGGCTGCTGTGAACAGCCGGCTTTCGAGGCTTCAGTGGGATCAGGCGAGCCCCGACCAGACACCGACGATCAACGGCAGCAAAAATGTAACCACCAGCCGGTTCACTATCACGGAACAGGGGCAGAACCTGGGCGGCTTTGAGATGCCCACGGGCACGGGATTTCAGTTTGTTCCCAGCCCGATGATCCAGGCCAGCGTAGGATTGATCGCCAACACCGATGTGACGCTGCGTTTTCTCCCTGAATATACCAATGATGAGTTCGGGCGCATCAAGCTTTTCGGCGTAGGCCTGAAACACGGCATCAACCAGTGGCTCCCCGGTGGCAAGCTGTTGCCGGTGGACCTGTCGGTGCAGGCCGGTTTTACCACTCTGGAGGTGGATGGCAACCTGAGCCTGACCCCCCAGGATTTTCAGCAGCAGCCCGACAGCAATCCCTTCCCCGCCAGTGAGTGGGAGGGCCAAAAAGTCACCACCAGCACCAACGCCTTTACTGCCAACGCACTGGTCGGCAAAAAGCTGCCCTTCATCTCCTTCTTTGCCGGAGTGGGGTTCCAGTCTGCTACCATGGAGGTAGAAACGGTGGGTAACTATCCGATCCCGGTTCCTGATGAGAGCACGGCTGACCCCACCGACACCACGGTGGAAAGCCTGGCAGGTGAAGATATCCTCAATTTTGAAATTGAGAGCGCCAATTCCGTCCATGCCCTGGCCGGACTCACCCTGAAGCTCGCTTTCTTCCAGATATCGGGCTCCTTCACCGTGTCCGAATTCCCGGTGGCCCAGGCAAGCGTGGGATTCAGTTTCCGGTAGACACTTTTAAACATATATTTCCTTCGCCGATCCGGGGGTTCAGCCTCAAAAGCGGAACTCCCGGTCTACCGGCTCATCTCCACACGGCACCGTTCTAAAGGCAGTCGTATCTCCAGGGATATTGACTGATATTGATTGGCCTTTTATATCCACCAAATTTTCATGGCTTCCCCTAACAAACATATACCCACAGTCTCCATCGTGTTGGGAGTGTTACTTACGGCTGCAGGGGTTGCAGCGATCGGATTTTATATCTTCTCGGTTGTCACGGTCATGGACGAGCCCGACCGCTCCCTGATCTTCTGGTATAGCGTATTTCTCTACTTCGGACTGATTATCTCCAGTCTCGGCGCATACTTCATCGTAGTGGGCTGGAAGGCAACCAAGGGTTCGAAGCGCGCAGCATTGCTGACACAACGATCGGTGCTGCTCTTCACCATTATCGTTGCCCTGTTGGTGATACGCTATCTTTGGCAGGGTTTCGAAATGAAAAATGAGCAAGCTGCCTACCAGGCAAAAATGGAAAATTTCAGGGCCCTGGAGCGTCGCATCCACAAGATCGAACAGATCGAAATTACCGATTTCGGAAGCAACGGCTTCAATCTGAGACTGAGTACCTCGGGATCGCTCTTCGGACGTTACCGGATCATACTGCGAGTACGTAACACTCAGGCTCTATTCCTGGAAAAAGAGCAGACCCTGCAGCTGCTGGATTCCAGAGTCAAGAATACCATGGAGGTTTCATTTGAGCAGCTTTTCCAAAAATGTTTCGATGAATTCAGAAACTCCAACATCTACGTCTGTATACCCGGCGCAGGTACCGCCAATACCCGTTTCACCGTCGAAGCCAGGCTTTTTCCAACCGAGGCAACACTTCCGGACTCAACCAGCGGCTTTATCCGGGCTGAAGAACTCTTCACCACATCAGAGACCGGATTCAGTGTCGACACCGTTGGGGAACCCGACCGGATAGTAGTGGAGCAGTTTCGTCCGCTGCATTGATCCGCGGCTTTCCTGCATTGCAATCCCTGCCCGGGCCATCTCACGCAGGACAACAGCCGCCGGTTGCAGTTTTGAATCGCTGTGTTAACTTATGATTGTATCTCTACATAAGCTGTTTTATAAACGATGTTCCCTGAATTCCGTCAGAAACTACGGTAACTCTCAAAAAACCGGTATTCACCATGCCTGAACAGGAGAACCCTCAGCGGATTGAGAATCTGGTCGCCGATACGATCGATGAGGTGATTGAATCGCTCGACCGCATCATCGCATGGTCCAAAGCACAAGAAAGCAGACTCGGCTACTTTCCCGCCCTCTATCGCAATGTAACCATAGCGGTGAAAGAGAGAATTGAAAACGGGGATTTCGACCATCCGGAGCTCATGGAGCAACTGGATGTGCATTTTGCCAACCGGTACCTGTATGCTTTTGAGCGATATCAGGCCTCCCAGCCGATTACCGATTCCTGGAAGCTCGCTTTCGATACCGCCTCGCAGTGGCGACCGATCGTCTTGCAGCACCTGCTGCTGGGCATGAATGCCCATATTCAACTGGATCTGGGAATCTCGGCCGCCGAAACAGCCGAATCCGGAAGGCTCAGAGAAATTCGGGACGATTTTTTCATGATCAATTCGATTCTGTCTGACCAGGTCGACAAGGTGCAAAACCAACTAACCCGGGTCTGGCCCGCCCTGAGGCTGCTCGACAAGATCGGGGGCAAGGTGGATGAAAAACTGACCGACCTCACCCTTATCGTTACCCGCGAGCGGGCATGGGAAATCACGAGAGAACTCTCCAGGTTGCCCACCGCAGAACGGTCGGGGCGTATCAAGATGCTCGACCAGGAGGTCCTCCAGACCGGCCGGAAAATCATCAGCCAGAACAAATGGGTACAGTTTTTGCTGCTGATGGTCCGACTGACTGAAATTCAATCGGTTTCACGAACGATCGAGATACTGAAATGAGCAGAACTGTGACTATTTTATCGAAGTTTACCATCCCTGTATGCATAGCGGTGATGTGGTTGATCGGCTGCAGGGAAGCCGAACAGATTCGCGGTTTCTATGCCGGCGGCTGGGAATGGAGCGAGTTTCAACCCTGCCAGAACCTGGAGGAACAGTGGTGGGTTACCGGGGATTCGGTCTTTTTCAGCAAATATGACTCTCTAACCACGGCGGAAGGCCACGAGCGGGCGTTTGGCCCCACGGTGTATATTGAGGGAGCGGGAACCGTAAGCAGGCCGGGAGAATATGGGCATGTGGGTGCCTACAGCAGGGAGCTGGAAATCAGTCGGGTAACGATCATGAAATACCTGGGGGAGTTGAACCGGGGCGATCGCCAAAAAATGGAACAGCATTGTGCCGATCTTCGGTAACGTCTGTATCCCTTTTTCATACCTTCATTTTCCCCATATACTTGGCTACGGTTTTTGGTAAGAATATTATCGCTGCAAGGATCTATATGATATGATCATGCTGGAAAAAATAGGCAAATGGCTGGCGGGGTATTTGAGCAAGCCCTATGAAGAGAATGTGCAGGTTGCGACCTGTACACCCGATATGCTCTCTTCCACCCTTCAGAAAGGAGATATTCTACTGGTGGAAGGCAACAGCCGCATCAGTGCGGCGATTAAGTATCTCACCCAATCCACCTGGTCGCACGCTGCATTTTATATCGGTGATGTGTTAAATAAAACCGACGAGGAGGGCAATGCCAAAGTGTTGGTGGAGGCCGATGTACAGGAGGGAGTTCGGGCCGTTTCTCTGAACAGGTATTGTCACTATCATACTCGCATATGCCGGCCGGTAGGGCTGAACGAGACTGAGATCAACCAGGTCGTACGTTACGTAACCGAGCGCATCGGATACCAATACGATCTCAAGAACATTTTTGACCTTGCCCGTTATATGATTCACAAGCCCCCGGTACCCCGCAAATACCGCAGGAAACTGCTGGCGCTGGGCAGTGGCGACCCCACCCGGGCCATCTGCTCATCGTTGATTGCACAGGCATACCAAAGTATCCGGTATCCCATACTTCCCGATATCGATCCCGAATCGGATCAGCATCCGAACTGCAGGGGGTGCTACGAGGAGCTGTTGCATATTCGCCACCACAGCTTGTTTGCGCCCCGTGACTTCGACATTTCTCCCTATTTCGAGATTGTGAAACCGACCATTGAATCCGGATTCGATCCCCATGAACTGAACTGGGCCGAACGGCAACTTGAGCCCCAAACGAATGAAAACCCGGCTTAGTCGTGTTTAAGCTTGCTATGAGAACAGATGAACAGCCTTATGGTACCCTGTTGATACTAGCCCCGGTATGGTTGGTTGCCTTCATATTGTCACTCGGAGGATGTACCCATACCGACAAGCCGGATCAAACATTCAATGAAGAGGCATATCGTGCACAGATCAAGCAATGGCGGGCCGATCGCATAAAATCCTTGAAAGCAGATGATGGCTGGCTGAATCTCGCCGGATTGTTCTGGCTTGAAAAGGGAACCTACCGCTTCGGTTCCGACCCTTCCAACGACCTGGTTTTCCCCGATAAAGCTGCCGGCATGATCGGCACCCTTCGGGTGGCCGACTCCACGGTAACGCTAAAAGTAAATGACGGGGTTGCGGTCACCTATCGGGATAACCCGGTGGAGCGCATGAAGATCTGGAGTGAAACCCAGAGTGAACAGCTGGTATTGTCCCACGGGTCCCTGCGATTTTTCATTATCGAACGGGACCAGGGGCGCCTTGCGGTACGGCTGCGGGATCTGGATCATCCAAACTTGCAATCGTTTGACGGATTGGAATATTTCCCAATCGACACAACCTGGCGTGTGAAGGCCACGTTCGTACCCTACCGGCCGGCTAAAACCATCGAAATACCCACTGTATACGGGACGGTCAGGGAGCGTTTAACACCGGGCGCACTGGAGTTTTCTATTGAAGGTACCACCTACAGTCTGGATCCCGTGGTATCCGGCGAAGACGATCCGTTTTTCGTGATTTTCAGCGATGAAACCAATGGGGAGACCACCTACAGCGGCGGTCGGTTTCTCTATGTGGAACGCCCCGGCAGTGACGGCACCACCGTCATCGATTTCAACAAGGCGTACAGTCCACCCTGTGCCTTTACCGAATTTGCCACCTGTCCCCTGCCGCCGGCTGATAACCGTTTTTCCCTGGAGATTACAGCAGGTGAAAAAACCACCACACTGAATGGACACTGAAGGGTTGTCCGGGTGATAACAAGAAATGCATTCCCGATTTCTCACCAGTGATGGATTCTAACATCTAGGATTCGGCGATCGAGGTTCTTCGAATAAATTTTCGGGCCGCCCAGTGGCTTCCCAAAAACGCCATCAGTATCGACAGCAGAAGCATCGCTCCGCAAAGATAGTACCATCGGCCGAAGGGCCACTCAAGGATGCCGATCCCCGGCAGATATTTCGGGATGATATATTGAAACAGCAGGTACATGATGCCAACAGCGAACAGCCCGGCAACCACCCCTTGTATGATCCCCTCCATCACAAAAGGGCGACGAATAAAGCTGTTTGTGGCTCCAACCAGCTTCATCGCCTTGATCAGTCCTCGTTTGGCATAAATGGTGAGCCGTATGGTGTTAAACACCAGAATAACCGCCGTCAGCAGGATCAGCAGTCCAAGCCCTCCCCCGGCGAGTGTAAAGGTCTTGAAACGGGATTCCAGCATCTCCATGAGCTGCCGATTGAAACGAACCTCCTCCACACCCCTGAAGCCGGTGATCTCGCGAATCAACTTTTGAACCTGTTCAGCGGAGGCATCCGGGCTGATACTCAGTTTGAATGAGGCAGGCAAAAACTCAAGCTCTGCCAGTGCATCAGCTCCGCTGCCAAATTCATTTTTAAAAATCGTTGCCGCACTGTCCTTGGATATATAGACAACATTTTGGATCAGCTCCCTGCTTTCAAATTTTTCCTTCAGCTCATCGGTGGTCCGCCGGTCCAGATCCATCAGAAATACCTCCACCTCCACCGACCGTTTCAGTTCCTGGGCAATGGTATAGGCGTTGTAGGATACGCGGGCAAGTACGCCGATCAACAAGACCGCGATAAAAAGCGAGAATATGGAGGTAAACGACGCCAGCCGGGCCCTCTTGAATCCGGAGATGCCTTCCCTGACTACATAACTAAAGCTCATTCAATAGTAGATTATTTGTATATAGATCAAAACCGATGCGGTGCATTCACGAAGAGTGATTGTTCCATGGGGAATATACAGGAATCACACCGATATTTGCATCCGCTCCACCGGTTTTTCCGGTTAAAGCTGAGGAAGCACCGGCAGCTAAACCTGTTGGGAGTCGACGGATGACGGAAATCATGCAAAATCGATGGATTAATTTCTGAACAGCGCCCGCACTCCGAAAATGAAACGACGCCGGGGCATTGGGTAGGCGGCGGTTTCGAAGTATCCGGGCTGAGTTACATTATTCAACACATTTTCCATCCGCAATACAATCATCAGCGTTCGAATCCTCGCCGAGAGATCCACATCCATGCGCTCAAACGGGGGAAGCCGCTGATCGATGCTGGAGGGCTGCCAGTAATCCAGAACCGGATTATAATGCTCCGGAATGTAGGCGCTGGGCGACCACATTCCGGCGACACCAAATTTCACGTAGGTGGCCCGGTTGAACAGATATCCCTTCAGGTAGGCGGCTCCCTTAAACCAAATTCGTTCGGTGGAAAAATCCGCCAACGGTTCAGGTCCGAGATCCACATCTCTGTACTGCTGGATATTCGCCGATCCGGAAAATTCCACATGCTTGCCGTTATAGTCGACATATACTGAAGAGGAAAGCGTCTGATAGGAAGGGACGGATGTAAATACGCTGTCGAGGCCTACCATCGGCGCGTTTTCGATATCTTTGAACTGACCACGGTATCCCAGATTCCACCTGCTGAACAGTTTCAGGTTCAGTTGTGCATCCAACTCGCTAATTTGCTCATTGGCCAGGCTGGCATCCGCCGAGAATTCATTTGAAATCCAGTACAGCTGCTGTATGGTGGGCATCTGTTCTCCTTGCGCCCCGTGCAGTTGCAGGCCGATCCGGTTAAACAGAGAGAGTTTTACTCCCGCTCCCAGCTGGAATGCATTGCTGCCGTCATTACGGCTACGGTATGAGGCGTCGGCCGAAAGATCGACTGATTTAATTGGGCTGAGCGTCGCAACAGCATCTGCTTTCAACAAGCCCCATTCCGAACGGGTTACATTCGACTGTTCATGATCCTTGTTGAAAAACCGCTCATAACTCAAGGTTCCCTCCAGTGTGAGGGGATTATAGCTCCACCATTTGTGCAATTCGGCCCCTACCGACTGGACCCTGTAAAAGGTTGAATCGGCTGAATAGCTGAGAGATCTTTTCCGGTTGTTGAGAAACAATCCAGCCCTGAAATTTTCCGGCACGGCGACCGAGTCCTTTTTGCGCTTGTGGAAATGCAGGGCCAATGTAGATGCGGTCGTTTTCGAATCGGCCCCGGGCTCAACAGGAGTGGTGGTAAACCGGTTGAAGGTGAACAGCTGCAGGTTAGGAATTTGGTAACCGAAGGGCTGTTCCAGGTCGATGTTGTTATTTAGAAACTGGATCTTCAACATCCGTTCGTTGTCCAGCTGGTGATACATACGGGCAAAAAGCTGCCATCCTGTAAACGTGGAATTGGGATATTCATCCCCGTCGGTACGATACCAGTAGGTTAACTCCAGGTTTGTTTTCTGGGAATAGTTCTGTGTATAGAAAAACTCGAGATTTCGATATTGAAACTTGCTCTCCTCAAAGATCAGTTTCGTCAGCGGTTTGTTCACGTAATACTGCCTCAGGTAGAAGCTGGTCTGATGGCGTATACCGCCGGTGTTTTCATACACCGACCGCAGCTTGTGCTGGGGCAGAAGATTCCAGTTGACCATACCGCTAACCGGATCACCCAGGCTGATATCTTCCCAATAAAGCTCCTGGTGGCGCGGTTCATGGGCATCGATCAGTACCGAACTTGTTCGGCCGACCGTTCCGAGCCGAAAGGAAAAAGCACCGGGATCCCGGTTCTTCTTATAGGTCCAGTTCGGCCAGATCTGCCAACGAAGCAGACTGTCGTTGCTGACCTGCTCTGCAAATTGATGATGATTGTATTTCCACGGAATAACCTGAAAATTGGGCTTGGCCGTATCGGCCCGGGCTCCCTCCTGATTGATCCCGAGAGTGTCGATCTGTGCGTATCCCCCGGTCGAGCTCAGCACCAGAAACACAACAAGATATGTAACTCTGGAATAATTCAAGATGGATGAACCTCTAATCCGTAAGGCATCGGCTCGATATCCAGCAGTGTACGTCGCACCGTCTCCAGTGCTATCGCCACACTGCGTTCCTTGTTGATAAGCCGGTCGTTAGTCAGCAGCGCCCTGATGGCAAAATGGCGCTCGCCGGACCAATAACCGATCCAGACCGTCCCGACCGGCTTTTCCGGTGTTCCACCGCCCGGGCCGGCGATACCAGTGGTCGATACGCCGATATCTGCCTCCAGCCGCCTTCCGGCCGCCTCCGCCATCTGCAGGGCCACCGTTTTGCTTACCGCTCCGAAAGTCGCCAGATCCTTTTCATCCACACCCAGAAGATTGGTTTTTATCCTGTTGGCATAAGCTACGACGCCCCCGGCTATATAGTCGCTACTCCCAGGTATATCGGTTAGCGTATCCATCAGAAGCCCGCCGGTGCAGCTCTCCGCGGCAGCGATCGAAAGGTGACGTTCTCTGAGCAGCCGGCCGAGCCCTCCGCTCAGGGTAAGTTCCTTTCCCTCACCGACAATATATTTGCCCGCCTGTGTATAGATATGTTCACATACAGCGTCCAACTTTTTTCCCACCCGCGATTTATCCCGTCCAAAAGCACTGACCCTGATCCGTACCCCCTGGGGGCTGGGCAGATAGGCAACAGCCACCTCACCGTCGAGATAATCCCCAAGGGAGCCGATCACCCGGTCGCTCAGGGTACTCTCCCCGATACCCGCTGTCAACAGGTACCTTGAAAAGCGTTGTGAACGACCCTCCGTGAGATCCCCTATTTTGGAGAGAATTTTTTCCCGCATCAGGTGCTTCATCTCCTGGGGTACCCCGGGCAGAATCCCGATATAAACGCCATCCTCGTGAAGCCACATGCCGGGTGCGGTACCCTGCTTGTTGAATAGCACCTCCGCCTTGTCGAGCACTTCGGCCTGCTGATAGTTGGACTCGGTGAAGGGAATATTTCGTTTCTCAAAAACTTTTTTTATGAATTTAAGCGTCGGTTCATGTACTACCATCCGGGCACCGGTAAGCTCCGCAACCACTTTTTTTGTGATATCGTCGTGGGTGGGACCCAGTCCCCCGGTCGTGATAAGCAGATCGGCGTCGGATCGCCCCCGTTCAATCGCATCACGGAGCCGTTGTTCATCGTCGCCGACCGTCTGTATCTGAACGACCTCCAGTCCCAGATCGGTCAACTGCTGCCCGATCCAGCTCGCGTTGGTGTTAACCGTATCACCTATCAGGAGTTCGTGGCCGATCGTTATGATATGTGCTGTTCTCATATGTGGTGCAGTTGCCCCTCAAAACGAACGGAAAATATCAATCTTTAAACGCATTTCGAAAACGATTCTTTGCTATTTTCTCAAAACATTTGTTTCTGGCAAACTATTGCTATCTTTTACGTGTGGAACGGATTCCGAACATACTGAGCACGCTCCGGATCATCCTGGCGCCCATTTTTTTGTTGCTCTATATACAGGATGAAGTTGTTTGGAGGGCGTTGAGCATCGGGGTATTTGCAGTTGCATTGTTCACCGATTTTTTTGACGGGTATATCGCCCGCCTGTACGGTGTACAGTCGCCCTATGGGGTGTTTCTGGATCCGCTGGCGGATAAAATATTAACGTTCGCCGGTTTCATATGCCTACCCTTTCTCGACCCTCAACAGTTTCCCTGGTGGGCTATCGCCGTAATTGTATTCCGCGATATACTTGTCACCGGAATGCGTATACTGGCCGATTACCGCAGTATCATGATGGATACCCGCTTCACGGCCAAGCTGAAAACCATGAGTCAAATGATATTCCTCGGCGTGGTGTTGATGGTGGGAGTTTTTGTGGAAACCGACGTTTGGCTGAGCGTTTACTGCCAACAGCTGTTGAACAGCGGCATCCTCGGGTGGCTCATGATTCTGATCGTCATTCTGACGGTATATTCCGGGTTGGAGTATATCGTTATTAACTTAGACATTTTTAGACAACGCGATGATGCGACATCTGAAACCGATCTTAGGTAGTTTTTTTAATGTGGGGTTCCTGCCCAATGCACCCGGTACCTGGGGGAGCCTGTTTGCTCTCCTGCCGATCTATTTTGTCGGCACCCTTGCTCCCTGGTATGGAATGGCGCTTTTTACCCTGTTGACATCGGCTATCACCCTCTGGGTGGCCGATGAATGTGAGAAGGTCTGGGGAGGTGACCCGTCGCCCCTGGTCATGGATGAATTTGCCGGCCAGGGCATGACCTTCATTCTCATCGCCTTTACAAATTCACTGGAATTCAACCTGCTTATTTTGCTTATAGGTTTTATCTTCTTCCGGTTTTTTGATATAAAAAAACCCTTGGGAGTGGACAAACTGCAGGAATTACCCGGCGGCTTTGGTATCCTGGTGGATGATCTACTAGCGGGATTTTATGCCTTTATTTGCTTAAGAGGCTTCTTATTTTTGTTGAGCTATCTCTGAACTTGGTATCAGACAGAAAAACTGAAATTTAAACTGAACATTTTGCGGCCAGGACCGTTAACAAAGCTGATATGATTATAGATAAAGAATTTGCGAAGGAGCTGGCGCTCCATCTGCTGGAAATCAATGCAGTAATACTACGTCCCGAAAAACCATTCAAATGGTCTTCGGGCTGGAACTCCCCCATCTACTGCGACAATCGCCTGACGATGCGATATCCTGCAATACGGGACAAGATCACCAGGCAGTTCCTGGATTTCATCAACGATCATCATCCCGATGTGCAGGTGATCACCGGAACCGCTACTGCGGGTATTCCCCATGCCGCATGGATTGCCGACCGACTGGAAAAACCGCTCTGCTACGTCCGGGCCCGTGCCAAGGCCTACGGATTGGGCAACCAGATCGAGGGTGGCATCCAAAAGGGAGAAACCACACTGGTGATTGAGGATCTGATCTCGACGGGCGGTTCCGCCATATCGGTGGTCGAAGCCCTGCAATTCATTGGGGCCCGCGTGGAAACCGTGTTGAGCATCTTTACCTACGGATTCGACAAGGCCAAAGAGCGTTTCAGTGAAGCACAGGTGCCGGTCTACACTCTTACCGATTTTCTGACACTCATCGATGTGGCGGTGGAGCATAATTACCTGGATGAAAAAGACCTGGAATACCTCAATGAGTGGAGAGCCGAACCGGAAACCTGGCCGCGCTAAGCGGATGACAGTTATTTTAAACCCGCCGTGGGCTCAACATTGAAACACCCTAGTTGTAAAACCTGATCCTCGATCCGGGATCCTGTTTTCATAAAGAGTTGATCTATGCTTATATTTATGGTTTGAGTAAAAGATTGAATTTTAGTTTTCGATTCCATTGGATCAAAGAACATTTTACATAGAGACCTACGGGTGTCAGATGAACTTTTCCGACACCGAGATTGTCAACTCCATTCTTTTGGATGAAGGGATGAAACCGGTGCAGGAAGCCGAAGAGGCGGATATCATCTTTATCAATACCTGTTCCATCAGGGACAACGCCGAGACCAAAGTATGGAACCGCCTCAGGGAATTTCGGGCTCTGAAGAAAGAAAACCCGGATCTGACGGTGGGTGTGCTCGGTTGCATGGCCGAACGGATCCGTGAGAATATTATCGAAAAGGAACATCTTGTGGATCTGGTCGTGGGCCCCGATGCCTATCGCGATCTGCCGCAATTGCTGGCCCGCGTCGATGATGGCCGTAAGGCGGTTAACGTGTTGCTGTCGCAGGAAGAGACCTACGCCGACATCACCCCCGTACGCACCACCGGCAACGGCGTGAGTGCCTTTGTAACGATTATGAGAGGATGTGACAATATGTGCGCCTTCTGTGTAGTGCCGTTTACCCGTGGTCGCGAACGCAGCAGGCCGGTGGGGAGCATCCTGGATGAACTGAACGCATTGAGCAGCAAGGGCTACCGGGAAGTCACCCTGCTGGGCCAGAATGTGAATTCCTACAACTACGAGGGCACCGACTTCACCAGACTGATGGATCTGGCCAGTCAGGTCGATCCCGAAATGCGTATACGCTTTTCATCCCCGCATCCCAAGGATTTTCCCGAACCGCTTTTAGATCTCATCAGCGAGCGGCCCAACCTGTGCAATTACATCCATATCCCCGCCCAGTCCGGCAGTGATACCGTGCTGGAACGAATGAGAAGGCCTTACACCCGTGAACAGTATCTCGAGTTGGTTGGAAAGATGCGAAAGATCATTCCGGGTGTATCACTGTCAACCGACATCATAGCCGGATTTTGTGATGAGACGGAACAGGAACATGAGGATACGATGTCGCTCATGGAGAAAGTCAGGTACGATCTGGCCTACATGTTTGCATATTCCGAGCGGGAACGGACCCTGGCCCACAGAAGATTTGAGGACAATGTACCCGAAAAGATCAAAAAGCGTCGTTTGACCGAGATCATCGAACAGCAGATGAATATCCAGGAAGAGCGTAACAGGGAGGAGATCGGCCGGCGCCATCTGGTACTGGTTGAGGGAACCAGCAAGCGGTCCGAACAACAACTCTGCGGACGAACCGACACCAACAAGATGGTGATATTCGACCGGGAAGACTATCGAAAAGGTGAATATGTGGAGGTGGAGATCACCGACTGTACCTCCGCCACCCTGTTTGGCGACGCTATCAACAGGAGCAGTATCGAAGAATTCGAACAGGATATGGTGACGGCCTGATTTCAGCCTCTCCCGTTCCTCCGGATAATGAATAAAAAAAAGCCCCGGTTTCATCCGGGGCTTTTTCAATTGGGATGTATGGTCTGTTTGTCCCTCTAGGACTTCCTTTGGGTAATCATGTATTGGGATAAATTTATTGCGCCCAAGTTATTTGTC
>JAWVYR010000016.1:0-18540 GCA_033722635.1 Balneolaceae bacterium
AGGTGGCCATCACATCCTCGTAGCAGTAGTGTTCGATGCGCTCCAGTTCGCCGTTGTTGTACATATCCAAAACCTCATTGCCCTCGCCGGTCTGTTTGAACGGTACTTTGATCAGGAATCCAAGGTGCTTCAGTTTGGGCCATGAGCTGGCCCCATAGTTGCTGAACTCCTCCATCAGATCCACGTTATGCTTGCTGTAGCGGTATTTGATGTCGTAGTGATTCATGCGTACCGGCATTTGGAGCCGGTGTTTCATCGCACGGTAGGTGAGCAACGGCAGGTCGAAGGTACGGCCGTTGTGATGGATCAGTCCAAAATCCTTGTAGGTGCCCAGCCCATCGAACAGCTGCTCCAGGCCCTCTTTTTCATCCTCGCCGCTCCAGGCCAGTTTTTGGCGTGGTGCACCGTTGTTCTCGATCCACAGTCCCACCCAGGAGATCATACGGTGGTACATCGGCGGAAGAAATCCGGCCGGGTTGCGTGCCAGCTCCTCACCGGCCTGCAGCAGCAGTGCTTCGTCATCCTCCTCGGGATGTTCCAGCACTTGTCGGATAAATTCAAAATCGGGTATGGTCTCTACATCAAATACAAAAAACATTATGGCTCCGTCAATTCACCCGCCAGGTCGCTTTCATAAAGCGCTCTGATAGTGTCATCATCGTGATTGTTTCCCAGAATATACATCATTTTGGTGAGGGCTGCTTCGGTGGTCATGTCACCGGCGCTGAGCGCCCCCATCTCCTGTGCCTTTCTCCCGCTTTCATACTGGCTCAGCATCACCGAATCGTAAGGGGCCTGCGAGGTAATCGCGATCAAAATATCCTGTTTGATGCATTTCTTGAAAAAAGGCACCAGCGACCGATTCTTTTTCAGGGGAAAGTTGCCGCTGCCGAATGCCTCGACCACCAGCGCTCTCAAAGTGGAGAGGTCCAGCTGTTCGAGAAAGGCCGGATCGATGCCGGGGAAGAGTTTCAGCAGGAAAATGCGGTTATCGAAATTCGGCTGTACCTCCAGCGGCTGTTTGTTTTTAGCGGCCGACACGTTGATCTCGATCTCCAGTCCTATTTCGGCCAGCGGGGGGAAGTTGGGGGAGGCAAAGGCGTCGAAATCTCCGATGCTCATTTTGGTGGAGCGGTTGCCTCTGAAGAGATGGTCGTTAAAACAGATCGCCACCTCGTTGATCTCAAGCGTCGCCATCTCGATGGAGTTGACCAGGTTGCGGCGGGCATCACTGCGGATATTGCTCATCGGGACCTGGCTGCCGGTAAGGATCACCGGTTTGCCCAGATTGCGGAGCCCGAAGGAGAGAGCGGAGGCAGTATAGGCCATGGTGTCGGTGCCGTGCAGGATGACAAATCCGTCGTAGTCATTGTACTGCTCGCCGATATACCCGATCATCTTCGACCAGTGGCTGCAATCCACGTCGGAGCTGTCTTCCAGGAAAAGCTGTTCGGTTTGGATCTCAGCAATCTGCTGCAGTTCGGGTATCTCCTTGTACAACACCTCGGTCCACTTCTCCGGATTCAGTTCCGGGGTGATATCCTTCTCGCTGATATCCATTGCAATGGTACCGCCGGTCTGGATGAGCAGAATTTTCTTCATAAAGCGAAGACTGTAAGATTCAGAAGCTGCTGGCTAACGGGCGTATGTTACCAATTTTCAAAGAAAAGTTTGGCTTCAAATCATTTTTTTATTACTTATCGATATAGACTATAAAATGGCCGGAATCGAGCCGTCTATAACATTATTTAGCAATCAGATCAGAGTTTCCAGTGACAGCAGCCTTATCGTCATCTCTAGCGCTTGGATCCGGTATCAATGAATATAAGTTTTAACCAATCTTAGGAGGCCGTTTATGAATGTCTACAAACCTTCAAATATTCGCAACGTGGTTTTGTTGGGTCACTCCGGATCCGGCAAAACCACATTAGCAGAAACCATGCTTTTTGAATCCGGCACGATCAACCGGAGGGGTACAGTCGAAAGCAACAACACCACATCCGATTATCACGAAATTGAACATGAGAAGGGCAAGTCGGTTTTCTCCTCACTGTTGAATCTTGACTGGCGCGGGACCAAGATTAACCTGATCGATACACCCGGCACTTCCGATTTTGTGGGCGAGGTGATCGGGGCGCTGCGGGTAGCCGATACCGCGATCTTCAACCTGAATGCTGAATACGGCGTGGAAGTGGCCACGGAATCGCTCTGGAAATACACGCAGGAGTATGAGATCCCATCGATGTTTATCGTCAACAAACCGGATTCGGAGCAGGCCGATTTTCAAAAGACGGTGGATATGGCCAAAGAGCGTTTTGGCCGCGAGGTAGTAGTGGTTCAGTATCCTTACAGCGAAGGGGAGGACTTCCATGCGATCATCGATGTGCTGAAAATGACCATGTATGAATTTCCGGAGGGAGGGGGCAAGCCGGACAAGCTGCCTATTCCCGATTCCCACAAATCGCAGGCGGATCTACTGCACAACGAACTGGTGGAGGCGGTTGCCGAGAATGATGAGACCCTGCTGGATCTCTACCTCGAGCAGGGCGAACTGACCGAAAGCCAGATGCAGGAAGGGTTGCAGAAGGCACTGCTCAACCAGGATCTGTATCCTCTGTTCTGCTGCAGCGCAAAACGAAATATGGGAACCGGGCGGGTCATGGGATTCCTGGGCAATGTAGCCCCGAGTCCGCTGGAAGCGAATTCGCCGAAACTGGCCGATTCCGATGAGCTGCTGGAAATGGATCCGGACGGCAACCCGATCATGTTTATGTTTAAAAACAGCGCCGAGTCTCATGTGGGCGACCTGTTCTATTTTAAAGTCTACGGCGGCTCGGTCAAGCCCGGGCTGGATCTGATCAATGAAACCAACAACAATTCGGTACGGCTGTCGGCCCTTTACCTGAACAACGGGGAGAAACGGATCGAGATCCCAGAGATCAAGACGGGCGATATCGGCGCCACCGTTAAGCTGAAGGATACCGGCGCCAATGACACGCTGCACAAGAAGGGTGAGGATGTCAAAATCGCCCCGATCAAATTTCCCTCCCCCACGATACGCACAGCCATTCGCCTGAAGAATGACGGGGAGGAGGATAAGCTGGGCAACGCACTCCATCAGTTGCAACGCGAAGATCCCTCGCTGCAGGTGGAGCACAGCCAGGAGCTGAAGCAGGTAATCATTCACGGCCAGGGCGAAGAGCACCTTTCTGTGATCGAATATCAGCTGCGGAATCGGTACAATCTCACCTTCGAATTCTATACCCCTCGTATCCCATATCGCGAGACGATCACGCAGGATATCAAAACCCATTACAAGCACAAGAAGCAGACCGGCGGGGCCGGTCAGTTTGCCGAAGTGTATATGCTGATGGAGCCCCTGCGCGACAACATGCCGGAGCACTCCGACCTTAAAGTGCGGGATGTGAATGAGATCGATCTCGACTGGGGCGGCAAACTTATTTTCCGCAACTGTATCGTGGGCGGGGTGATCGACAACCGTTTCATGCCCGCGATCCTGAAAGGGATCATGGAAAAGATGGAGAACGGTCCCATGAGCGGGTGCCGGGTTCGGGATCTGCGCATCTCGGTATTCGACGGTTCGATGCACTCGGTCGACTCCAATGAGGCGGCGTTCAAGACCGCAGCCCTGATGGCCTTCCGGGATGGTTTTATGAAAGCCAATCCGCAGCTGCTGGAGCCGATCTACAATGTGGTTGTGACCGTGCCGGCCGAGCATATGGGGGATGTGATGAGTGACCTGAGTACCCGGCGTGGCCAGGTTCAGGGAATGGATGCGGAGGGTTCCATCCAGAAGATAAAAGCCCAGGTGCCGCTGGAAGAACTGGACCGCTACGCCACCCGGCTGAAGTCACTGACCCAGGGAAGCGCTACCTACGAACGGGAGTTCTCCCATTACGCCAAGGTACCGCACGAGATCCAGGATCGCGTGATCCAGCAGACGATGGAGCTGGAGGAGGCTCATTAATCTTCAGATGAACAGTAAAACTGGGGCATAATCCTGCAGGTTCAAGACTTGCAGGATTTTTTTTAGGTGAGCTGCTCTCTACTGCATTTGCAGCACGGGTCGGTGTTACTGAAGAATACCGGTTGAACTCATCTTTCGGGAGTTTCGGACCTCGACTGAACAAAGCGACGGGGCAGCTCAAACCAAAGCGTATCCGGAATAGGCATAAAGCGCGGATTCATTTTCTCGGCAGGTTTCCGGGGGCGAAGGTTGGGATTCCAGGAGAAACCATCGATCCGCTTTTCTTTGGTTTGTTCGCTTTCGGGCAGGTAGGAGCCGTCGACCGGGCCGGTCGACTTGAGTTCCTCCAGTTTTCCCTCTTTGAAAAAAATTCTGGTGGAGGGAGCGACCAGTTCAACGGCTCCGTCGGATTGCCCGTTCTCGTTTTCGGTGTAGCGAATCAGATGGCTGTTGTTGTATAGGTGTATGTGGGATATCTCTCCCTCGTTGAATCGGGCGATAAGGGTATCGCCGGTCATCTGGTTGAGCCGGTCGATGGTGGTGTCATGCTGAACTGCAAAGGGCGTGGGATAGGAGGTCAGCCGTTCAATCTGTTCATCCTTCAGCCTGACCCGGATATAGGGGCCGGTGAGTTGTATCTGTTGATGCCAGGCGATCGGGTCGGACCAGAGCTCAAAGGTTTCGGTCAGGCTTTCAAAGCGGGCGGTGTCGGCGATAGCGGCAAACTCGGACGACCATATTCGCACATTGCCGTATGCATTTACGATGTTATTGGTGTCGGCGTCCACTATATCCCGAGTCGACAGGATCCTGTTCGACCAGATATGGGTGGTGTCGGATTCCGTGCTGTCGGTGCGGGCACTGTCGGCCTCGAAGCGCTGCATCCAGGCATTACCCTCAAGCAGCCGGCGTCCGGTGGAATCGGCCTCCAGGTAATCGCCCTTCAGCTTCACCCGTTCTTCGCGGTCATCGATAAATACATCACCGTGGATTTCATAGGACTCCTTTCGCCGATTGACAAAGATACTGTCACCTTCCGCATACTGGAGTGTATCGGCCAGCTGCACATTGCCACGGAATACCGCACTGTCGGGTTCCCGGTAGTAGTACCCGGAACGGGCCGTGAGCACGCCTTCCTGATCCTCAAGCCGGACGCGGTCGATGATGTGACCGACCCTGGTGGTGAATCGGTAGTCCACTGAATTGCTGAAAAGAATCATGGTATCCGTCTCGATAATCACCCGTCCCCGAAGCTGGCTGAAATCGACGTCGGAAAAATACACGAGGGTATCGGTCCAGATGCGTTCTTGCTCGGTCCGCACCTCGATATTGCCATAGGCGCGAATCTCATTTTTGTCCAGAAAACGATACACGCTGTCGCAAAATACCTCGGCTTGGTCGCTGACCAGGTGTACATTGCCTACGCCGTAGCGTATCTGTTCGTTATCGACGGTGATGTTTCTTAGAAATTTTGCGTCCCTGATGAGAAATTCCGATTGGGCGACAGCCGTCAGGGGCCATGCGAAGCTGAGCAGGAAAACCGCAATCACGATGCTCCCGCACCGCCGGTCCATTTTTTGGATGAGCGGAATACGAATCCATCCGGGAAGAGCAGGGTTCGGGTTATTCATTCTCCGCTTCCTCTTTCTCTCTGTTCTCCATCTCTGAAGGATTCTCCAGCGACCAGCTGGTCCAGTCGGTATTACCCTCGAATCCGGTGCCGGTGAGTCTTCGGTCGGGCGTCTTGAGAATCACAAAGCGATCGGTGGAAACGATGCTCTTGGCCTGGTTCCATTTCAGGTATTCCGATTCCAGGTGGTTGCCTTCCGCGGTGGTGACTTGCACATCTCCAAACAGTTCGAAGATACCCTCCTTGGACCTGTAGACGGCGCGATTGGAGTTGGCCGTTATATGAACGGCTCCCGCGGTGTCGTACACCTGTATATGGACCGGCCCGGATATGCGGGTGATCTTTTTATCCTCAACATTGATGTTCTCGGCATGGCTTCCCCGTATTGTGACCTTTTTTTCTCCCTCCTCGATGATCTCCATCCGGAAATCCCAGCTTTCGGTGGTGGACAACAGGGAATCTTTAAGCGCTCCTTCCACGTAAGTGGTCTGGCGGTTGGACAGATCGCCGCAGGAGGTGATCAGCGGTACGATGCAGAGGAGAATGAATGGAATTCCTATGTTGCTAGGTCGTGCCAAAATATCGGTCTCCTGCATCCCCCAGTCCGGGGACGATAAATGCGTCGTCGTTAAGTTTTTCATCGATGCCGGCGGTGATGACTGGTACGTCGGGATGCTCTTCCTCCAGACGTCGCAATCCTTCCGGTGCTGAAATTAACGAAATAAAACGCAGATGTTGTGCTCCCTGCTTTTTCAGGAAATTGAGCGCATCATTGGCGCTCCCCCCGGTAGCCAGCATCGGATCCACAACCAATACCATTCCCTGCTTTACACCCGGAGGAATGTTGGAATAATAGTCGACAGGCTCATGGGTATCCTCATCCCGATACATGCCAAGGTGGCCTACTTTGGCATCGGGAATGAAGTTGATCAGGGCGTCGGTCAGGGCCAGTCCAGCCCTCAGTATAGGCACCACAATCACCTCCTGGTCGATATCATAACCAGAGGTTTGACGAATGGGTGTTTCAATATCGAATTCACGCAGCGGCAGTTCCATCAGTGCATGGTAGGCCAGTATGTTGCCGATCCGTCTGATGGCCGACCGAAAATTTTCAATACTGGTGTGCTTGTTACGAAGGATGGTCAGGTCCCGGGCAATGACCGGGTGTTCCACCAGCTTTACATGTTTAAAATCACTCATGAATTGATTTGTTACACGTCAGGATTTTCAAAATACTTCTTGGAAATTTTCACTGCCACACCCGACAGAGCGAACAGGGCGATGATGTTGAAGAACGCCATGAGTCCCAGCATAACATCACCGAAATTCCAGATGGTCTGAAGCGCGTATATAGCTCCGAAAAAGTGCATGGCCACAAAAGCCAGTCGGTACCAAAAGATCGATTCAAATCCGAACAGGTATTGCGCGGCACGGTCGCCGTAATAGCTCCAGCTGATCGAGGTGGAGATGGCAAACAGCAATACGGCAAAGGTCACGATGTAACCGCCGCCGGGAATGACCGGGGCCAACCCCTTTTCAAAGGCTGCTGAAGTCAGCGGTGCGCCATTTTGCACCACACCTCCATAGAGGGTGCCTAACTGTTGATTATCCTCGGTAAAGACAGCAGCGGCAACGAACACACCCTCCTCGCCCGATTCAACCAATTCAATTCGTCCGTTGAAAGGTTTGGAATACTGATTATCCGTATACATCGTGTCGACGGGTGCAGCATAATGTTTCATCGCACCATTTGTCGGCACACCATCTTCGAAATAGAGGGATTTTACCTCCCTGCCAGCAGCCTGGCCTGCGGCATCAGGTTCGCCGTCATAAACATAGGTAATATTGTCCGCCGTAGGATCCACGGCCGATTTGTGCTGCATATCCCAGGCCCCGGTTGAAACAATCACCAGGCCGGTCATGGTGCAGATCACCAGCGTATCGATGAACGGTTCGAGTAGGGCGACCACCCCTTCCCTTACGGGCTGGTCGGTGCGGGCCGCCGAGTGGGCGATTGGCGCCGAACCCTGGCCGGCTTCGTTGGAGAAAAGCCCCCGCTGCACCCCGTAACTGAGTGTGAAGATGAAAGCACCGGATCCCACGCCAAGTGCGCCGGCAGTGGGATTAAAGGCATTGCTGATAATCGTCCACAGTGAGGGAAGCACCGCTTCATAGTTTATAGCCAAAATGATCAAAGCTCCCAGCACATAGATTATTCCCATGAAGGGAACCAGCTTGGAGGTCACCCTGCCGATACGCTTGATGCCCCCCAGTATCACTGCAGCCACTAAACTGGCAGTGATGAGTCCTGTAATAACCACCGGGATCTGAAAGTCGGTTTTCATTACATCGGCCACGGTGTTGGCCTGTACGGCGTTTCCGGTGAGAAAGGCACAGATTGCCGCGGATACGGCGAAAGCGACGGCCAGCCATTTCCAGTTGGATCCCAAACCTTTTTCGATATAGTACATCGGTCCACCGGAAACGGTACCATCCGGATTATCACCCCGGTACTGCTGGGCGAGTGTCACTTCGGTGTACTTGATGGCCATCCCCAGCACAGCAGTGATCCACATCCAGAAGAGGGCTCCAGGACCACCATAATGGATAGCCAAAGCGACTCCCGCGATATTTCCGATACCCACGGTCGCCGAAAGGGCTGTAGTCAGCGCCTGGAAATGGTTGATATCACCCGGATCTTCCGGATCGTCATAAAACCCGGTTACCACTTTAAGACCATGGCCGAAACGCCTGATCTGTACGAACCCCATTCGAATAGTGATGAATATCCCGAAGGAGAGAAGTATTAGCACCATCGCCGGTAACTCCTCGGGAGTATTCCAGATGAGATCCACAAGCCAGGTTATTACATTATCAAAAATCTCCATGGACTAGAAGCAACTTGTTTTAAATTCATTATTTGCTGCGAACAAGCTGAAAGTATAAAAGTTTTTTGAATTTTTCGGATCTAAATATTAATTGTGAGTTTATCACCCGTGACATGATCGATCGGTTGATTTGAAACCTTTAAATGTTAAACATTGTTCAAATGGTGTAGAGAGTTCTTGAGGGACAGACTATAAACCAATTACAACTTAGGTGTTAAAAATATGACCAAAGCCGATATAGTTGACATCATTGCATCCTCCACCGGCCTCACTAAAGTAGAGACAGAAGCAGTGGTCAACGGATTCATGGAGACGGTCATCGATGCGATGAAAAGGGGAGAAACTATCGAACTGCGGGGGTTTGGAAGCTTCAAAGTGGTCAAGCGTGCACAGCGGGTAGCCCGGAATCCCAAAACCAACGAAGAGGTGATCGTCCCGGAACAGTACGTGCCTGTACTCAAGGTTTCGAAGGATTTCAAGGAGGCGGTCAACGAGTCGATGATGGAAAAAGAGGAAAACTAATCGACTGATTACTGCGTTGATACCCCGTCGTTTGCGCGACAACGGCTTTGATTGACATTTAAAATCGTTATCTTTGTTGCGCATCCAGCGCGAAAATCTCGCTGAATCGATCTGAAACAGAATTTATCAAAATTTAATAATCACAGGTGATATTATGCCCAGTGGAAAGAAGAGAAAAAGAGCCAAGATCGCTAAACATAAGAGAAAAAAACGGCTGCGCAAGAATCGTCACAAGAAGAAAAAATAACCCTTTAGCCCGGAGTTGATTTTCAGCTGATGCCAGCACAGGTCTTCGAAAAGGTTCGGAGGCCTTTTTCTTTATCGGTCAGGCGGCAGCCTTCTCGACATTATTGTCGGCGATTTTTATGATCTTGCGTGACTTTTTGAGCAGCTCCTCGAGCTTATCATGGATGAATCTGTGCACCTCGTTCAGGCTTCTCAGATCGGAGAGCGAATACTGAAAATAGGATATCAGATTGATGGCAGCCAGGTATTTGCCATACTCATCGCCTTCGACTTCAATATGCCACCGGGTGATGATATCATCCTCTGACAGGTATTCATTGACCTCTTTGCTGATCGCCTCCATCCACTTGCTGGCTGCCTCAAGGCGTTCATTGCCGTTTTCAACCGGGGCTGCCGGCTGTGATTTTTGCTCGTCAAAAAGCCAGCTGACCTCGATATCGATAAGCGGTGCGATATTGGTATCCACGACATTTTCCTCCTGGAGGAACGGGTGCTCCTCCATCCCCTCGAGTTTTCGAGCCAGGACGGTTTCACGAAATCGATCCCAGTCGAAATTGATGGAGAGGGCCTTCAGATAGTGGGCGTTGTCGGAAAGGTCAATCACAATTTCCAATCCGGTAGCATTAATCCTATCTTCATCCCAGGTTTTGAATGTTTTTATCTTTATATCTCTCTCGTTCAACTCGCTTTCTATGCGGTTCACTACGGAATTGAAAATAGGATAGATCATCTACTGAACCTCGCTGTAATGATTGCTGTTTTTTTTTAAACGCCTCCGCTAATAGAATGAACAATTTCTACGAGCTAATATATTTAAAGAAAGATTTAAAAGAAAAAATTGTCGGCGGACAGTTTGATTTGGCCATTACGCCCCACAAGGACGTGATTGAGTGTTATATCGACACCGCCGGTCAAACCTGCCGATTGGTGTTCAGTGCAAACCCCAATGAGATCGCCTTGTTCCTGGATAAGTACCGTCCGCCGAAAAAAAGCAACGTACTGGAATTTTTTGACCAGCTGAAGGGGGTCACTGTGGACAATGTGTCGCTGGCGGAAAAAGATCGCCTGCTTTACATTCATTTTGAAGACGGCCATACGCTCCTGTTCAAACTGTACGGGGTCAATCCCAACGCCCTTCTGATTCATCACAACGAGGTGATAGGCGCATTCAAGGATACCGGAGAAGTGACGGGCAAACCGCCTCCCGAACCGGATCCCCCGGCTTTTGCCGAAGAGGTAAATCCGGAGGCGAAACCCAAAAATCAGATCGTACGGCTGAATCCGCTGCTCCCGCGCAACCTGATTCCCTACCTGGTCGACCAACACGAGGTGGAATCGATGGAGCCGGAGGAGGTGAAAGCGTTCGTGGATCAATTGACCGGTGAATTGCTGGATGAGCCTCATCCCAGGGTGCTGGTCACCGGTGAAACCTGCCTCTGGTCGGAAGAAACCCTTTCTCTGGAAACAGAGAAGCAGTTCGACACGGTAAATGATTGTATTCGTTATGCCTATAGGGAGACAGTACATGAACGCAGGCTCAGCGACAGGAAGCAGGAGGCTCAACGGGTTCTTGACCGGGTGATCAACAAATATCAAAGCCAGCTCGAGGAGCTCGAACAAGCCGACCGCAGCCTGGACCGCGCTGACAAGTATGAAAAATTCGGACATCTGCTGATGGCTCATGCCCACGAGCAGACCGATCCCGGAAAAGAAGAGATAGAAGTTCAGGATCTCTACAATGAAGAAGAGACCGTAACCATCCCTTTGAAGGATCAGAAGGATCTTGCCGAAAATGCCCGGTATTACTATGAGAAGGCCAAGGATTCCAGGAAATCCTTTGAAAAAGCGTTGGAGCGAGGCGAGGAAACCGAAAAATTGTTGAACACTGCTCAAGAGCTGCGCACCGAGCTAGCGGAGATCGAGGGCCTCCGGGAATTCGATAAATGGGAAAAGAAGAGGCAGGATCAACTGAATCGATTCGGTTATGGGACGGGGGGGAGCAAGCAGGCAACCTCACCGTTTCGCAAGATTCAGCTGGGCAAATATGAAGTCTGGATCGGGAAAAGTGCCAAAAGCAATGATGAACTTGTCCGGACTGCCCACAAAGAGGATGTCTGGCTGCACGCCCGCGGTGTTTCAGGATCCCACGTGGTGATTCGGATGGGCAACAGAAAGGAGCAACCTCCCCAGGATATATTGCTGAAAGCCGCCAGTTTTGCCGCTTACTATTCCAAAGCCCGCGGGATGAAATCGGTCCCGGTAATTTATACCCGTGTCAAATACATACGCAAGCCCAAGGGCGCTGATCCGGGATCGGTCGTAGTCGAACGGGAGCAGGTTGAGATGGTCCCTCCGATGAATCCGGAACAATTGAAAACCGATGACTGAATCGATATCCAATCTTCCCGAACGGATCTTTTTATGCGGCTTCATGGGGTCTGGAAAGAGCACCATCGGCCGGCAACTGGCCGATGAGCTGGAACAGCCATTCCGGGACCTCGACAGCTATATCGAGGAACAGGCGGGGAAAAGCATTCCGGATATCTTCAGGCAGGAGGGGGAGAAACACTTTCGTGATCTGGAACGAAGATGCCTGTTGAAAACGGTAAGGAGCTGTTCCGGAGTGATCTCGCTGGGAGGCGGAGCGCTTCAAAACCAGCAGATCGTCGACCATCTCAAACTGAAAGGGCTGCTGATATTTATCAAGACGCCCTTTTCGATTATCTTTCAGCGCATCGAGGAGGATAAAAATCGTCCCATGCTCTGGAATGAGCAGGGCCAGGCGGGAGCCTCCGAGCAACTGGAGCGGGATCTGCGGGAGTTATATGAACAGCGTCTGCCCCTGTACCGGCAGGCGGAAATTACGATCGAAACCGGACCGCATGACACGGTCGGGGAGATCGTCGATCTTATGATCAATAAAATTCGAAATCATGTCTCATACCGTTGAAGTACCGATAGAGAACCAATCCAGCTACCCGGTGGTGGCAGGCACCGGCCTGTGGCAGGAGCTTCTTGAGTTTTGCGGGATGCAATTTTCATCCAGGCAGGCATTCCTGGTCATCGACGAAAAGGTTGCTCAATTGCACGGTGAGTATGTCGAATCGGGTCTCTCCGATTATTTCGGCAGCGTGCCGGTATTCAGGGTGCCCGAGGGGGAACAGAGCAAGGATCTGAAATGGTGGAACAAACTGGTGGATTTTTTGTTAAAGGAGGGGGTCGAACGCAACACCCCGCTCTTCGCTGTCGGGGGTGGAGTTACCGGCGACCTGGCCGGGTTTGCCGCATCAACCACGCTCAGGGGGGTGCCGCTCGTTCATCTTCCCACCTCGCTGCTTGCGATGGTGGACAGCTCAATCGGCGGTAAAACGGGAGTGAATCATGCCAGGGGGAAGAATCTCATCGGTGCATTTTATCAGCCCGAAGCTGTGTTTACCGATACCGGTTTCCTGGAGACATTGGACCGGAAGGAATGGATAAACGGCCTCTCGGAGATATTGAAATACGCGGCTATACGACGGCCTGCTCTCTTCGATCAGTTGGAGCATACGATAGGAGAGGATCAATTCAGCCCCTCCGAACGGTGGACCGATATCATCATTCAGAGTATAAGAATCAAGGCTGAAATTGTGAGCAAAGATACCCTGGAGTCGGGGATACGGGCGCATCTGAATTTTGGACATACCTTCGGGCATGCACTGGAGAAGATTTCGGGGTACGGTTCGATCAGCCACGGGGAGGCGGTTTTTGCCGGCATGCTGGCTGCCCTGTCGGCTTCACGAAAGCTCGGTGCCGAGCTGGAACGCAACAGAATTGATCATTTTAAAATGCTCTATGACCTGGATCTGGAACCCTACAGCGAGCGCATTCCGGAGCTGATCGATGCGATGCGGTTGGATAAAAAGATAAAGGACAACAAGATCCATCTGATATTGTTGAAAGAGTGGGCAAAACCCTACATTAAAAAGCTGGATGATACGTTGATTGTAGAGGAGAGCTGGCAGGAAGCGATCACGGAGCTAACAGCATAACCTTATGAACACGAAGAATTTAATTGTTACGCTGGATACATAAAATTTGGAGTTATTTCTGGATCCTTGTGCTGGTCCTGATCATCGCCCTCGTGCTGGTCGGAGGCAGTGTATTCGGTGTGCTCCAGCTCGACCGGACCAAATCCTATATCGCCGACCGGATAGAACGGCAGTTCGAGACACGGTACCCCGGCCAGCTTGAGATCGGCAGGTTGGACGGGCTGCTCCCTTTTCGATTCAGCTTTGAGGATGTAGCCCTGTCAGGTCTTCCCAAAGCGGACAGCGCCGAGGCTGATACGGTCATCAAGGTGAAACAGCTGGTGGTGGGACTCAACCTCTGGAACCTGCTGCAAAACACGGTGACCGTCAACAATTTTCTGATCAACGACCCCCATGTCCGGTTACTGGACAACGGTGAAGGAGGATATACGATCGGTGAACTCTTTACTCCCGTCGATACATTACAGCGTCCGGCAGAACGGGCTCCCTTTTTCCGAAGGTTTGAAATCCTGGCACCCACTGTCAGCATCAACCGCGGTTCGGTCTATTTCGAGACACTGGATGTTGGAGGAGAACAATTGCAATTTCCCCAACCGTTTTCGGTCGATTCCATCAACACCCAATTGTTTCTTGAGCTCAGCACCCAGCAGCGCTTTCTGGACATAGAAAACTTTTCCGCGGAATTTGACCGTCTGCAAGCGAGACGGATCTCCCTGGCCGGACAGATTTACAACGACAACCGCTTTCTAGAGTTCAATGCCTTTAATCTGGAGACCGGACAAAGCACTCTCTCACTTAACGGTGAAATCGACGGTGTGGATCTCTACCGGGGTGGGCTGGTTGAACAGCTCAGAGAGGCACAGTACAACCTGGAGATCGGATCCGACCGATTCTATATAACCGAATTTCGGGATCTCTTTGCGACCCTGCCCGACCTGTCGGAAGCATTTCAGTTTGGATTGGATATGGAGGGCAACCTGGACACCCTGTGGGTGGATCGGTTGAGTGTGGGGATGAACGAAAGCGCGTTGAGGATGCATGGGGCACTGCGGCAGCTGTCGGAACAAGACAGCATGAGTTACCAGTTCAAGGTTGACAATGTAATTGTGCGGCAGTCTGACCTGGAGATCTTCACCGGACCGCTGAGCGATTTGCAAAACCGGGCCGTCAACAGTTTCCAGATGGATGGATCGATCATGGGTACGCCTGATACCCTTGATACCGATCTGGAGATGAGAAGCAATATCGGCAACCTGAAAGTGATTGCGGGTATGCAACTACATGCCCCGTTTAAATACAGCGGATCTCTCTCCGGGAAGGAAATTGATCTTGCCCCCTTCTTCACCGCCGCCCTGGATACCACCAATTTAAATTTTGAATCCTCGGTAAACGGTGTAGGGTTCGACTATCGGAGCGCTACGCTTGAGTTTACCAGCTCGATATACAACAGCTGGGTCAACGGTACCGGCGTTCAGGATCTGGATCTGGAGGTGTCGCTCATTGAGGGTTTTCTGGAGCATGAATACCGCTATACCGAAGATGAGGAACGGATCGTCGGCAACGGGTGGATCGATTTAAGCAACAGCCGCCCCCAGTTTTCCATGGAAGGGCGAACCGAAAACCTGAACTTCGCACGGTTGCTGGCTTCCGATAAACTGGTACCCACATCACTGAACATCGACTATAATGTCGAGTTCAGCGGATTTGAACTGGACAGCCTGGAGGGCCGCGCCAACCTGGATATCAAACAATCGGTCGTGGGTGCCGATACGGTTCGTCCACACCAGTTTTATGTTGACCTTGATTCCCCCGAACTTGAAAATCGCACCCTGCGGCTGACAAGCTCGTTGCTGGATATGACACTGGTTGGCAGCCTTCAACCCTCCAACATGATCAGACAGTACCGATACTGGAATAAGTACCTCTCCTCGCATTTCAGGCGGGAGATCCTGCTGCAGTCCGATACCACCCGCGTTGATTCAACCGCTGCCCGCTTCGAGCCGATGGTACTGAAAGGAAACATGGTTGCCAAAGATATCGGACTGATCCGCAGCTATATTTCCGGTTTTCCGGCTATGACGACCGATATCAATTTTGATTTTGATCTCAATGCCGATTCCCTTCGTTTTCTTCTCAGGGCGGATATGATGGGGGATACGCTCCGCTACAACGAGATTTCCGTTGCTAAACCGGAGGCACAGGTCACCGCCAGTTTCCGAAGCAACCGAAAGTTAAAGGAGTTTTCCAGCATCGATTTTCGGACCAGCCTTGCATCCCTGGAGGCCGGATTCCTTGATCTTGATTCGCTGCAGATAAATCTTTCGATGAAAGAGGATCAGCTCATCTATACCCACAGGATCGGGCGTTTTGCCGAGGATGCAGGAATGAACCTCAGGCTTACCTCAACACTGTCCGATACGCTGCTCGATATATCCGTTGATGATTTTTACCTGGGTAACGACCAGTACGCCTGGAGAAGTGAGACCGTTCCGAAGCTGACATACAATCGCAACGAACAACTCAGTTTCAGGGAATTCACCTTCCAAAATCAGGATGAATTCTTGGGTATCCGGGGAACGCTAAGCCCGGATCGCTCCGATTCACTGGTCGTGGAATTGAGAGAGGTGCAGCTCGATCGCATCTCCGACCTGATCAACGGTCGGCTTTCATTCAGCGGCCGTCTCAACGGTACGCTGACGACCCGTTCGCTCACCCGTGAGCCGACGGTACAGGGCGATCTGAATGCGTACCGGCTGTATATCGAGGATCGGCTGATCGGAGACGTCCAATTCAACAGCCGGTTCAACCCGCGGCTGGACCGATTCGATACTTCCATCTCCATTGTAACCGATACCACGAAATATGCCTCCTACCTCGATGAGAATGATGACATCGGCCAGCGAATTTACCTGGACGGATACTTTTTGACCCCCGATCGGGATGTTCAACAAGATACCGTCTTCTATTTCGATGCCAATTTCAAGCAGATCGATATGTGGGTGATTCCGCTCATCGCCCATAACGCCTTTGAAAACATGGAGGGGAGGGCCGACGGGGAAGGCTACCTGACAGGGAATTTGAACCGGTTCGAATTTCATTCCGATTTCCAGGCCCACAACGTTTTTGCCAAGCCGAAGTTCCTGAATACCAACTACTTCCTGAACGGCCACGTGATCTTCAACAGCGAGGAGGGCGTGGTGCTGGATTCGGTGGATGTGGCCGATACGAAAGGGGGGACGGGCAAAGTCTGGGGGTCGATCGATCTGAACAACTTCCGGCCGATTAACGATTTTGACTTGACGATGAGTCTCAACCGGCTGCAGTTCCTCAACAACCAATTCGACCCGGATGTCCCCTTTTACGGTAGTTTGTCGGGCACCGGTTCCATCCGGCTTACCGGCACCAACACCGACATGTTGCTGAGAACGCCTGAAACAATTCGGGTTACCTCTGATTCCAAATTGAGCATACCCCTGTTGGAACAGACCGAACTGACCGAGAACACCCGTTTCATACGGTTTGTCGATTCCTTCGATACCCGGATGCAGCGCAGGCCGGTTGCGGCTGCCGGGAATGATACCGTCAGCAGAAGTGTGATCAACCAGTTCCTGGAAAATCTGACCTTCACCGAGCGAACCAACCTGGATCTGCAGTTTGACGCACCCAATCCGATGACGGTGGAACTTATATTTGATCCGGTAACCGGAGAAGTGGTGACTGCGGAGGGAACCGGCCGGCTGCGGCTGACGATGCAGGAAGAGGATGTCCAGATGTTCGGACGGTACGAGATCACCGGCGGTACCTACCTGTTCGTGGGGGGAGATATCTTCACACGGCGGCTGCAGCTGGAACCGGGCGGCACCATCGTCTGGGAAGGCGATCCCGACAATGCCCGGCTCGATATCAGTGCGGTCTACCAGGCCCGGCCCAATGTTGCTACGCTTATCGGGGCGTCGGGCCAATCCCAGGGCAGCGATCAGGTGCAGCGGGTGCCGGTTGAGCTGGTCGTGCGTATCACCGGAACGTTGGCCAGTGTGGAGAACAGCTACTTTTTCCGACTGCCCAACACGCTCGACATATCTTCAAATACCACCTTGACGACGGCGATCAATGAGATCAACCGGAATGACGAGGCCAAGCTTCTGCAGGCTACCAGCCTGTTGTTTACGGGCGATTTTATCAATGTCGGCTCGGATGCCAGCCAGGGTTCCCTGACCCAGAGCTTCACAAGGGGCTCCAACGTGATCAACCCGCTGCTCTCCAGTCAGGTGATAAGCCCGCTGCTGTCCAACCAGATCAATGCACTGTTGAACAGCGATGTCAGTCGGCTCGATGTCGATTTTCAGCTGACAACCTACAACGAGATCGACCTGGGAGTGGCCCTGCGCCTGTATAACGACAAGCTTATCCTGCGAAGGGAGGGGCGCATTACGGGAGGCAGTCCGGAAAGCTCCATCGGTGAGCGGATCGGCGACCTCAATGCCACCTACCGTATCAACAAGGGGCTGTCGATCACGGCATTTCACCGGCAGGACCAGACGCTCAGCGATGTGACCACCAATCCGCAGGCGGGCGATCTGGGTGCAACTATCGATGGTATCGGCCTGGAGGCCAATGTCCAGTTCAACACCTGGCAGGATTTGACACGAAGAATCAACAACACATTGAAAAGCATATTTGGATCAAAAAAAGATGATGAGGAGAAAAAAGATGATGAAAAGTTAGCTGAGGAAGCTAAGAAGGAAGAAGGATCGAAAAAGGAAGAAAATTAATTTTAATATATCAGACACGATATAGCTAAGTTTTAACAAGGTATTTATGACAAAAGGAAACAATAAAATATTTGAGGAGATAATTCTGGATCTCCTGAAAAATAATCCGGAAAAGAGCATGCCGTTTGATGTGCTGCAAAATGTATTGCAGGTTAGCGGCAAGAAGGATAATCAACGATTGAAAAATGCCATTAACAGCCTCTATGACAAGAACCTGATCGTAAAGCGTAAGGGCGGAGCGATTCAGCTTTCCCCCAACGGCGACCGCAAGAGGAGAAAAAAGAGGGGAGACAAGAATGTAGTGACGGGCAAGCTGGATATGAGCCGCCACGGCACCGGTTACCTGGTAACCGACGAACGGAAGGAGGATATCCGGGTTCAACCCAAGCAACTCGGCACGGCCCTGCCCGACGACAAGGTCCGGGTGGAGATCTTCAAGGGACGTGGACACGGAGGACGCCTC
>JAWVYR010000017.1:0-18486 GCA_033722635.1 Balneolaceae bacterium
GCAACAAAAGTTACCCCGGTACGGTATTTGAAACTTAAATGCACGGCGCAGAGATTACCGCGATGAACAAAAAATACAATTTCAAGTAACGAATTCAGAAGGCTTATTCAAATTACATCAACGGTTACATAGAAATGAACAACAAAAATCACGGCAGAATCCTGGTTGTCGACGATGACAACGATGTGCTGCAGGCCGCAAAACTGTTTCTCAAACAGCATGTAGCCCGGGTCGATACCGAAAAAAATCCGAAGTCTCTGCCCAATCTGCTTAAAAACAACAATTATGATGTGGTACTGCTTGACATGAATTTTACCGAGGATGTCAGCAGCGGCGAGGAGGGATTCAAGTGGCTGGAGCGGATCCAGGAGATCGATCCCTCCCTGGCAGTAGTACTGATTACTGCCTACGGAGATGTGGAGAAGGCGGTAAGAGCGGTGAAGATGGGGGCAACCGATTTTGTGCTGAAACCCTGGCAAAATGAAAAACTGCTCGCCACGGTTACCTCCGCACTGAATCTGACCGAATCGAGGCGAAGAGTCAATACGCTTCGTACCCAACAGAAACAGCTGGCCGCTGATATCGACAAGCACTACCAGGATATTATCGGGCGCAGCCCGGAGATGATGAAGGTGTTCCAAACCATCGAAAAGGTAGCCAAGACCGATGCCAATGTATTGATCCTGGGTGAAAACGGCACCGGCAAGGAGCTGGTGGCCCGGGCGCTGCATCGGCGTTCGGACCGCGCCGACGAGGTCTTTATCAGCGTGGATCTGGGGGCGATTCCCGAAAATCTGTTTGAAAGCGAGCTCTTCGGCCATACCAAGGGGGCGTTCACCGATGCACGCGAAGAACGGGCCGGCCGCTTCGAAGTCGCCTCCGGAGGTACGCTCTTCCTGGATGAGATCGGCAACCTGCCGCTGCAGTTGCAACCCAAGCTGCTCAGCGTGCTTGAAAGTCGAAAGGTGACCCGTATCGGTTCAAACAAGCCGGTCGATATCGATATCCGCCTGATCTGCGCCACCAACCGACCAATCCAGGAGATGGTCAAAAGCGACGATTTCCGCCAGGATCTGCTCTACCGCATCAACACTATCGAGATTGAATTGCCGCCGCTGAGAGATCGAACGGAAGATATCCCGATGCTGGCTGATTATTTCATCAAACAGTATGCACGCAAATACAACAAGGAGATCAAAAACATTGCACCGGCTGCTCTCAACAAACTGCAATCCTATTCCTGGCCCGGCAATGTGCGCGAGCTGCAGCACGCGGTGGAGCGTGCCGTGATCATGACCGACCACAAAATTCTGCAGCCGGAGGATTTCCTGCTTACCTCCCTGACCGGAAGCGAAGAACAGATGGTGTTCAACGATTACAACTTGGAAGAAGTGGAGAAAACGGTGATCCGAAAAGCGCTGGATAAACATGAGGGCAACATCTCCAAAACCTCTGAAGAACTGGGACTCACCCGCGCTTCTCTTTACCGAAGGATGGAAAAATATGATCTGAAAACCGACTGAAACCCATGATCAAAAATTTTCGCATCGGACTGGTCGTCCGTATTCTTTTCCTTTTTGCAACGATCGCATTGTGGGTCTTTCTGCTGTTTCGGACCACCTATTACGTCAGCATCACCATTCTGGCTGTTGTGATCGTATTCCAGGTCGTCTATCTGATCCGGTATGTCGAAAAAACCAATGAGCGGCTAACCCGTTTTCTCGACTCGATCCGCTTTTCCGACTTTTCCCAATCCTTCCGTGACCACGGACTGGGATCCTCCTTCGCCGAACTGAACGAGGCCTTCAGCAATGTGATCGAAGAATTTAAAAAGGAGCGATCGAAAAAAGAGGAGAGCTACCGGTATCTGCAGACGGTGGTGCAGCATATCGGCATCGGTCTGATCTCTTTTAATCAGCAGGGTGAAGTGGAACTGATCAACACCGCTGCCAAGCGGCTGTTTCAGATTTCCACGCTTCGCAACGTCCGGGCACTCGGCAATATCAGCGATAAACTGCTTAATGCCGTAACGGGACTGAAAGGCGGCAACCGGACCCTGACCCGGGTCACGATCGACAACGAGGTGCTGCAGCTGGCAATATACGCGACTGAATTCCGCATGCACGGGGATATGTATAAACTGGTCTCCTTCCAGAACATCCATTCGGAGCTGGAAGAGAAAGAGATGGAGGCTTGGCAGAATCTGACCCAGGTGCTGGCTCATGAGATCATGAATTCCATCACCCCTATCGCCTCCCTCTCAGACACCGTCAGCATGCTGCTGGAGCACAATGCTATGCAACAGAACGGCCTTTACAAGATTGAGAAGGAAAAGCTGCAGGATGTCAAGGAAGCGCTAAACACCATCAACAAAAGAAGCCACGGGCTGATGCGCTTTGTCAACTCCTATCGCGACTTCACACAGATTCCCCAACCCAGTTTCGAACAGATTCCGGTCAAAGAGCTGCTGATGCGAGCACGAAATCTGAATCGCGGTGAAGCGGAATCGCAGAATGTGGAGGTTGTAGTGGAGGTGCATCCCGAATCGCTGGAGGTGACGGCCGATCCCCATCTCGTCGAACAGATCCTTATCAACCTGATGAAAAATGCTTTTCGGGCCCTGGAAGAGATGGATGATGGACGGATAACTCTCCGCAGCCTGCTCGACAGCGATGGAAGGGTGCTGATACAGGTAGCTGACAACGGGCCCGGCATCAAGGAGACCAACCTGGAAAAGATATTTATCCCGTTTTACAGCACCAGCCAGCCCAATTCGCGAGGCGGTTCGGGTATAGGACTAAGCCTTTCCCGCCAGATCATGCGGATGCACGGGGGAACGCTGACGGTCAAATCGTCTGAAGAGAAAGGAACCGTTTTTACTATGCGGTTTTAAAGAGCAAACTTTTTAACCTTCTAACTAAAGGTATCGAAGTAAGCAGGAATGTCATCCATTTTAATGATTCTTGACAACCTGGATTTTTCGATAGTTAGGCAATTAGATGATTAGATATCCAGCCTGCCCGCCGAAGTCTCAACGTAGGAGGGCCTGCCCGCCGGAGCCACCACCGCTGGTAGCTACGGTGGATAAATCTTGACGAAGGTGGGCCTGCCCACCGAAGTCTTGACAAAGGTGGGTTTCACGTTTCACTTCTCACGTTTCACGATTCATTTTCACTTTTCACTCATCTCCCCGTATATTCTTGAAAATTCAGCTTTTTAATAATAGCAATCGGAATGGCTGCGAGACCCCTTTTATCGATATTGCTCCCGGTATTCAATCAAGAAGAGACCGTGGAATCGCTGCTGACATCGATACTGGAGCTGCGTAGGGTTCCGTTCGAACTGGTGGTGATCGACGACGCTTCCACCGACGACAGCCCCGAGATCATCCAGTCGCTGCTGGAATACTACCAGCACGATCATCTGTATTTCCTGCAGCATGCCCAGTACAGTGGGCGAGGCAGCTGCCTTAATGAGGGGATCCTACAGATGAGCGGCGAGGTGGTCTGGATTCCGGATCCGATTGAGTCGATCAATGAATCGGCCCTGGAACGGGCCCTCGGGAAGGCAAGTGATTCCAAGCGATACAGTCTCTTCCAGGGTTCGGCGCAACCTCCCGAAAGTCCGAAGGAGTGGGTGGATTTTCTTCAGCAGGAACAGACGATCAATGATTTTCAGTTCATTTGGAACTGGCAAAACGTCCCCTCCTACCAACGCTTTTTCAATTCCTATATCCAGAAATTTCACTGCCTGGAGCTGGCGGCAAGAATATTCCAAAAGGGGTCGGTTTCGAAGGTAGAGCCGTTTTGCATGGCTTCACGGGAGGTCAAGAAAGATCAACTCAGCCAGGAGATCCTGAGTGACCTGGTCTATACCCTGCTTCGACGATCCGACCTGCCTGTCAAACTGCGTGAACGACTGATCACCCTGCTTCCGGCGGAACCGCAGCTCGACCTGCCGTTCAGCCATGAGGCTAAAGACCATCCACTGCTGAAGGAAGCGGTCCGTAATCTGGAAGAGGGGCGGCCCCTCGATGCCCTCGAAAATGCAGAGGAACTGCTGGAGGAGGATCCGGATAACGAGGATGCCAAACGGATTAAAATTCAGATCCTGGAAAAACAGCGCCGTTTCGTGGAGGCGGCAGAGCTGAAACACGGCCTCTCCGGCAGCAAGCCAAAGAAAGAGTCTGACCATGAAATCGAACAAGAAGCCTTCGAAAAAAGCGGGGAGGTGGATATCAGGACCAGCCTCATTATTCCCACCGCCGTTGACGGCAAGCCGGTGCTGGAACGCTGCCTGATATCGGTGGCTGAACATTGCGACCCGAATAAGACGGAGCTGATCGTGATCGACAACGCCAGCATCGACAACACCCACGACTACCTGGAACAGCTGAAGGAGCAGAATTTTTTCAACTGCCGCATCATCACCAACAAGACCAACAAAGGATTTGCAGCCTCGGTGAATCAGGGGTTGGAGATGGCCGGCGGTACCTACAGCTGCATCATGCATAACGACGTGGAACTGAATGACGATGCGATAACAAAGATGGAGAAGTTGATGGACCGGCATTCCGATTATGCGATTATCGGTCCCCGAACGCAGCGGACCCTCAATCCCGACCAGTCGACCCGAAATACAATGGAATCAGGAGATGAGCTTGTGAAGGCGGACTATTTAGACAGCTTCTGCATGATGATACGCAATGAGAGCGGGTTACGGATGGATGAGGACTACGGACCCGCCTTCTTCGAGGATCTGGATCTCTGTTTCCAGGCGCGGTCCGGGGGGCACCTGGTGGGAATCGCTCGCCAGGTTGAAATGGAGCACTACTACGGAGTAACCACGCTGGGCATGGGCCTCGATACCGAAAGCCGTCATTACTGGAAAAATGTGACCTATTTTAATGAGAAGTGGAATATCGACATTTCGCCTCCCGTCGAGATCGCTGACCAAACCCCGATCCGTCAACTGGTACTGATCGGCGAGATCGTCAACCCCGAAAATCCCGAGGAACCGATCAGGAATGCCTTTGAGGAACTGTTCACCGAGGAGGTGAAAACCCGCATATTGAAGGAAGAGCTCGAAAAGGAAACCCTGATAAGTTTGGTCAATCTGATGATGGTCATGGAAGAACGGGAGATGATGCGCTCGCTGGAGGATAAAATGGAGCAGTACGAACTGCCGGTCAGCTTCATCAACCGGCTGATTGCGTTTTATTTTAACCGGAATATCTATTCACGCTGCCACCACTACCTGGATAAGCTGGATACCGACCAGAAGACGATACAATCGGAGTTATACCAGCTCTGGATCTGGGTGGAGGAGAAAGAGATCGGAAAAGCGGTGCCGAAAATCAAGGAGCTGATGGATAAAGCCCCGGCCCATCCACTCATCTACAAGCTGGCAGGCGATATTCATCAGTTCGAGGGGAATAAGGAGGAGGCGGAGGAGTTCTACCGGATCGCCTCCCAGATCAATCCGTTCGACTTTCCGGCCGAAAAAGTAGCTTCCTGACCATTCCTGTCATTGCCCCGGGCCCTTTACGGGCAAAGCATCTCCACGGTACCCAACAGCTTTTTCAGATCCTTCACCTTGTGAGTCATCTCCAGTTTTTCGTAACTCTGTATAAGATTGCGGATCGAACGGGCCAGGATCTCGGTTTCATCCGCTACGGAAAAGTGCTCCGACTTTGGCTCTATTCCGTTCTGTTTCAGAAAGAAGTAGCACTGGTTGTAACTTACCACCTTGCCCCTGTCAAACGGGTCTATAAGCATCTCCTCCCTTTCACCCTTAAACTTGAGCATAAAGTGGATAGGCATATTTACACCGTGAAGCGGCAGATCCAGCCTGCGGGCAAGAAAGAGTGTGATGAGGCCGAGCGAGATCGGCAGTCCCTGGCGGCGATCGATTACCCGGTTCAGGTAGCAGTTGTCGGGGCTGTAATAGTCGACGGTGCTTCCGCTGAATTTCATCTCTTCAAAAACAAAATCAAGCAGCCGGTGCATCTGCCGGTTTTCATCGGGCTGATAGCGGATATCGTCCCGTATCAGGTCAGCGTAACGGTCCAGCTTATTCTTGTATTCATCCTCCCTCAAAGTAGGGTTTTCAAACCTGCACAAAATGAAGCTTGCATCTTCGAGCTGCTTCAGATTTCTGATACCTCCCTCCAGCACATCGAGGAAATCCTCCTCCAGGTTACCATAGGTAATCCACTGAATAATCTCGTTGATCTGCTCGCGCTGCTGCCGGTCATCCGTCTGGGTTTTCTGCTGATCGAGCAGCGGTACCGCCCGTTCACCCAACTCGAAAAGGCGTCGGCGAACCGTACGCTGCACCTCCGGATCGGGATCGTCCAGCAGGTAAACCAGTGATTCTATTTCCGTTTTCGTTGGCATCAGCAGATCAAATATTTACTGACAGTTTTGTTGTTACCGCTACATAACAGCGATCGATAAAGAATCGTGCGAATTAAATTGATATATTATCCTCCCTTTTTCCAGCAGTTGAAGAATATTTAATAAAAGGGGCAGGATCGCTTATATTTGATCCGCATCACCGCCTCTGCAATGCCAACTGAAATTCAAACTGTAGTACAAATCAGTATCCCATGGAGCCTGTGGTCAATTCCGAGGTCGGCCGTCTCACCGATGTAATCGTACATACCCCCGGAAGCGAGGTATCGCTGGTAAATCCGGAGTTGAAGGATGAGCTGTTGTTTGATGATATCGTGTTTGAGACCGACGCCCGCCAGGAGCACATCGATATGCTGGAGATATTCAAAACCGCTATGCCGAAAGATGGACGCATACGGGAGATCACCGAGATGGTCTTGGAATGTTTTCAGGATGAAGAGGCGCGATCCGATTTTATCTCCCATCTGATCCAGCGGCTCCCCGAGGAGAACCTCCATGTCATAGAGAATGAATTGTTGAAACTCGGTCCCAAAGAGCTGCTTCAGTTCTCAATCGAGGGTACCACCCCCAAGATCAAGGGATTCAGTCTGACCCCGACCCCCAACCTGCTGTTTACCCGGGACCTTGCGTCAGTTGTGGGAAACTCAATCCTTCTCTCGCGTGCCGCCAAAACCCCCCGTATTCGTGAATTCCTGCTGATGGAACTGATAGTCGCCTATCATCCGGATCTCGCCAAACTAAAGGAGAATTCGATCTCCATATCCTTCCAGGAGACCATCGAGGGGGGCGACGTACTGGTCTACTCCGAAGACCTGGTGCTGATGGGAATGAGTGAACGCACCTCCTTCAGCGGGCTGATGACCGCGGCCGAGGGTTTGCTGCGAAAGGGTGTTGAAAATATACTGGCAGTTGATATTCCCAAGCAGCGCTCCTCGATGCATCTGGATACGATCTTTACCTTCGCCAGCGAGGATGAATGCGTGGTGTTTCCTCCAGCGATCGTCGAACGACGGGGTAATGTGGTATGGCTCACCCTGGAGGAGGAAAAAATCGTGGCGAAACGGCTGGCTTCACTGAAAGAAGCCCTGGAAGAGCTCGCCGAGCATTCCTTCACCTTCATCAATTGCGGCGGTGAGCATCGCACCAATCAGTTCCGAGAGCAATGGACCGACGGTGCCAATATATTCGCACTGGCCCCGGGAATTATCGTAGGCTATGAACGAAACACCAATACCTTTCAAGCGTTAAAAGAACACGGATATGCACTGATGAATCAGTTTGAATTTGTCGAGAGCTATAAAGACGAAGCTTTCGATCCCGACGGCAAAAAGATCGCCATCAATTTCATGGGTCATGAACTATGCCGGGGGCGTGGCGGAGCGCGATGCATGACGCTGCCACTGGCTAGATTAAATTAAAGCCGAAGCCATTGAACGACCGATTTTCTACTCCCGATTACAGCTATGGAGAGTTTGCGCCGGAACCACCCCGAAAGCAGACCAATCCCAACCAATACGACCGGACAACTATCCTGAAGCATACCGGTCTGTTTCTACTGACCTTCGCCACCGTCACCTTCATGAGTTCCCTTTTCGTGGGTCAGGGAGCGGCAGAAGAGAGCTTTTGGCCGCTGCTATGGGATGGAGCTTTTTTCGCCCTCCTATTCCTGGCCTTTCTGGCTACGCACGAATTTGGTCATTTCATCGCCGCCCAGATCCACAGGATACGGGTTACCCTGCCCTACTTCATTCCGGTACCCCTGGGCATCGGTACGGTGGGAGCGGTGATCCGTATCAAGGAGAAGATCGACGATACCTACAAGATGTTTGATATCGGGATAGCCGGCCCCCTGGCCGGATTTGTCGTCTCCCTGTTTCTGCTGGTGTATGGTTTTGCCACCCTGCCGGAGCCGGACTTTATCAACAATTTTTCCGGTCATGAAGCCACCAAGGAATATGTGGCCGAGTACGGGACCTATCCCGACGCACCGCTGGAGGAGACAGGAGGCGAAGTCCTGGTTGCCGGGGAGACCCTGCTCTATTCCTTCCTGGCTCAGTATTTTGAGAATGTCCCCCCGATGTGGGAGATGTACCATTACCCATTCCTCTTCGCGGGATGGCTGGGGTTGTTCTTCACCGCCCTTAACCTGACCCCGGTCGGCCAGCTGGATGGAGGCCATATCCTCTATTCCCTCATCGGCTACAAAAAACATAAGCTGGTGGCGCGCGTATTTTTTGCGATATTGACCGTGTTGGCCGGCATCGAGTCGATCCCCTATATCCATTCGACGCTCGGTTCCTGGGACAACAGCCTCGGCACGATGAGCTGGCTGCTCTGGGCAGTGGTGCTTTTTTTATTATTGCGCAGAGCCTATCGGGACGAGCACAAATGGATCGCCCCGGTTATGGTGCTCTCGCTTGCCCTGAGTGCAGGCTACCTGTTTTTGTATGTCGGCAACCTTACCACGCACAGCTCCCTGGTGTGGATATTCTGGTCGTTTTTCCTGGCCTTTCTGGTAGGCATAGAGCATCCCCCGGCCCTCTATGAACGTCCATTGGATCCCAAAAGGAGATTGCTGGGATGGTTAAGCATGGGAATTTTCATACTTTGCATCAGCCTCAACCCGCTCTACCTGATCTAAATATTCTAAGGCATGGTTAAATCGATCTTATCTCCAATGCACATATTAAAATTACTCATCACCGCCCTGCTGTTCGTTTCCTGCACGCAACGTACTCCTGAAAACCTGGAACAGCGGATTGACCAGTTGATCAGCCAGGATCAGTATGAACAGGCGTTGGAGCTGTTGGAAGATGCTGATCCGGCAACCACCGATTCCGACCTCGAGACGCTGAAGGAAAAGATACACCTGAACTACGGCCTCTACCTGGAATACCGCGGACCCGAAGGGAGCACCATGCGCGACCGCATGACCTCCGCACTGCAACAGTACATCGCCGTGCTCAAGATCAATCCGCAGAATGAGAAAGCCCGAGCGGAGATCAACCAGATAATGTCGGTTTATAACACGATGCCTGACCGTTCCCCGCCGGACGAAATTCTGGAGGAGCTCAAGGAACTAGGCATTGGGAGTTGAAATTGGGAATTAGGAATTAGGAATCTGTCCGCACACGAGTGGATTGGAAATGAGGGATAACCGCAGCCTGCAGTTTCACGTTTCACATCTCCCCTCACTCCCTTATCTTGGTAGAAATCAACAAAAAGATTTATGTCTGACGAGCAGAAACAACATACCCCGACGATCAAAAACCGAAAGGCCCGCCACGAATTCGACGTGGAGGAAACCTATGAGGCGGGCATTGTCCTCAAAGGCACCGAGGTGAAATCGCTCCGGGAAGGCAAGGCCAGCCTCCAGGAGGCGTTTGCCTTTGTCAAGGATGGCGAAATATGGCTGCGTGATATGTATATCAAACCCTACAAGCACGGCTCCTATGCCAACCACGATGAGCGACGGCCCCGCAAGCTTCTGCTGAAAAAGAGTCAGATCCGGGAGATCGAAAAGAGGATCAATCAAAAGGGATATACACTGGTGCCGTTGAAGCTCTACTTTAAAAACGGATATGCCAAGGTACTGATGGGTCTGGCACGCGGAAAGAAAAAGTACGACAAGCGCGAGGATATCAAGGAACGGGATCAGAAGCGCGAGCTCGAGCGCAAGTATAAAGGCACCTACAAAGTGGATATGTAAGTGCCCATCCTGACCCACAGCTTGACCTGAACCCTGATTTTTGCCGTTTGATTAAGGATTTCCACCTGCGGGCGGCTGTTCCGGCATGTTCTGTGGAAACAGGGAGAAATAGGGCGTTTCAGGCTCTTTGCCCGGTGGCACCGGGGCAGGCATATGCTCACCCTTCGGACCCAAGGATTTGATATATGCGTAAACGGCTCGCGCATCCTTCTCACTCATCTGTACAACATTAAACCAGGGCATCGGAGGCAGCTTTTTCCGGGTGTGCAGGATCTCCACAAAATCATCAGCCGACATCTCCTGGACTCTCAATCTTAGATTATTGGCATAGGTCGTGCCCCACGGGCCCCGCCAGCCGATAGTAGATCCGGTAAGCCATTGATCTTCAGGAATATCGCCTTCTTTAAGCAGGTACCCATGGGTGTGGCAATCATTGCATCCTGCAACCGTAACCAGATACCTGCCGGCTTCAACTTGTGAATCTGCATTTATATAAGGCCGGGTATCCTCGTCACTCCTGTTTTGCTGGCAGCCCATGGCTGTGAGAATAGCAATAAGACAAAGCAAACCTACCGATCCCGTTCCTACGAAACGAATCATAAATCCCCTGTTTATTTTTTGCACTTTTATTAGATACAGTCATTTGATAACAAAATTGAACCAATAATTCAAAATCACGGGATCTACAGAGTAACCGCCGGGAAAAAGGGATCAATGAGTTATCTATCAGGAATACTGTACTTGTAGAGTTGACCAATAACCGGTTAACATACAAAAGGCCGCCCGTTACGGCGGCCTTTTGATCTATGTGCGGGATGGCCTGTAAGCCGAATTCTGTCGCGGATGATCATTTATCTGGTCCCCGGGTCACCCCGGGGCTCAAGCGTTCCACCCGGCCGTAATGCGACAAGCGGCGCACGGCCTGCATGAACTTTCACCCCGTGAGGTTTACCGTGCCATCCCCGGTTACCCGGGAATGCGGTGGGCTCTTACCCCACCTTTTCACCTTTATCCACCAGCTGGTGGAAAGTCTGTTTTCTGTGGCACTGGCTATTCCGTTACCGGAATCTTCCCGTTAGGAAGCACGGTGCTTGTTGGTGTTCGGACTTTCCTTCCTCCCGCAGAGCGGGAAGACGATCATCCGGCCATCCCATTTTCACATCTATTAAACGCAGCAGATTAAACACTATTATACGAATTAACCTTCAAAAATTTTCCTGCTTTTTATAATCAAATGAAACCAGAGCTTCGTTTCCTCCTGGCTTGAATGATCCGTAGTGAGCGGCAATTTTTTTCTTGCGGGAATGTTTAAACTTTCAGGATAATGAGAGACTGTTGCAACCGGGAGATCTGATTCCCGTGCCATGCCTATCCCGAGTAATCTATCTTAACCAGCTTTGGCTTCGGTCAGCTCTTTTTCCGCTTTCTCGAAGAAGGAGGGATCCACGACGATCCGGCCGCTGTTCTCGTCGATCACGATCTTGTTTTTTCGGCGGACCTCCACCTGGGTCTGCGGCGGCAGCGCCATGCCCAGCGCGGCGCCCTTCTCCATCGGAACGACCGCTAGATTGTTGCTGAGCCCTTCCCTCAACCGATTGTAGCTGCGCAAATAACGATCGTCGATCTCCTCGGCGATCTGCTCCCTTTTCTTCAGCAGCTCCTTCTCCTCCTGTTCGGTATCCTTGACCACCTTATCCAGGTTTTTCTGTTTCTCATCGTGAAGCTCTTTGGTTTCCTCAAGATTTTCCTTGATCTCGTCCAGCTCCTGGTCGATCTCCTCCTGGCGTTTCATGATCTCCTCCTGCCGAGATTCGGAGTTCTCGATGATCTGTTTCTGGGATTCGATCTCTTTGGTTAGGGCGTCATATTCGCGGTTATTGCGGACACTGAGCTGCTGCTCCTCATATTTCTCCATCTTGTCCTTGGCATCCTGGATCTCCAGCTCCAGGTTGTCGCTCTCCATCTTCAGCTCTTTTTTCTCCTCCTCAAGCTGTTTGATTTTGGCCTCATAGCGGTTGATGTCGGTTTCGATATCGAGAATCTCCTCGGGCAGATCGCCCCGAAGCTGTTTCAGCTCGTCGATCCTCGTATCGATATATTGGAGATTTGCTAACTGTTGAAGTACCTCTTCCATAGATTGCTAATTGTACTGTTAAGCGTTATTCCTGTGGATTCTGTTTTAAATCCGGTATAAACACGTTCATCGGGTTCGTGACCACACTGGTCTCATGGATCTCAAGCTCTTCAAAGGCATCTTCCAGCTCCTCCCTCAGGGCGGATGCGATCGGTATCTCGCTGGCATAATGCCCTACGTCCACCAGCAGAAAATCGTCGTTGTTAAGAAAATAATCGTGATACTTGATGTCGGCAGTGACAAATGCCTGAACCCCCTCGCCGATCGCCTTGGAGGTCAGAGATACACCCGCCCCTCCGCAGACAGCCACCTTTTTGATCCGTTCCGCACTTCCTGAAAAACGGATCGCCTTTACATTTAACCTCTCAGCAATCAGGGTCAGAAAATCATTTTGGGTAAGCCCCTGATCCCGGTAGAAACCGACCACTCCCATCCCGAAGTTGTTGGAGGGACTGGTCACATCCAGCACCTGGAAACTGCTTTTCTCCAGCAGGCCGTTTTTTCTAAGCTCATTTTTCAATCCCGATACATTATGTTCGTCGATGATCGCTTCATAGGTCTGCTGGTCGTCTTTCCGACCCTCCACATTGTAATAGTGGGCCTCTTCGGCTGAATAGTAGTTCAACAGTCGAAGTACCGATTTGCTGTCAGCCACCGATGTGGTCAGCACAATCTTTCGGCTGATGTTGTAGCTCTTATCCAAAAATTTGCAGTTTTCAAGCCCAAGCTGCTGGGCCAGCACAAAAGAGACCCCATCCAGGGCCGCATCCAGATTCGTATGCGCGGCAAGCAGGGCGATGTCGTTTTTTATCAGCTTATAGATGATCTCTCCCTGGGTGTCGGAGGGATTGATCCGGTCGATGCTTTGAAAAATCAGGGGATGGTGGGATACGATCAGCTCGCAACCCAGATCGATCGCCTCCTCCACAACCTCCATGGTTACATCCAGGCAGGTCAGCACACGGGATACGGGCTGTTTACGATCGCCGATAAGCAGACCGACGTTGTCATAATCCAGTTTGATATTTTGGGGAGCCCATTGATGAAGGAAGGTGGAAATATGATGGACCTGGGTGTTCATCTGGGCTATCCTGCTCCTCTTCGGTTGGGATTCCAGGTCTTCAGGCATAAGCGCCAGGGGGCGATGCGGCAAAAGTATCGGTAAATGAATCCAGTCAGATTCAGGGTGACCAACGGGTTACTTTCAAAATTTCAAATTCAGACTCATAAACTACGATTTATTTCCGTTTCTTAAAAGGTTATTTTTACAATTATCGTTCAATCATAGGTCTTTTAAACTCAAATTAGTTCTGATGAGTGAAGATATCTGTCAAAATCTTGAAAAGGTCTGGAATCGCATCGGCAATGCCGGCCGGGATCCGGATGAGATCACACTGGTGGCAGTCAGCAAAACCAAACCGGTTGAGGATGTGCTCAGAGCTTTTGACTGCGGGCAGGTGCATTTCGGTGAAAACAGGGCCAAGCAGCTTCAGGATAAGATGGATGCCATCGACCAGGAAGAGATCGAATGGCATATGGTCGGCCCGCTTCAAACGAACAAGATAAAGTATATGGTGGAGCGGGTGAACTGGATCGAGTCGGTGCCCAAGGAGAAGACGCTCCGTGAGATTGAGAAAAGAGCCTCCCGGATCGGGCGCACCATCAACACGCTCATTCAGGTAAATATCAGCGAGGAAGACCAGAAAAGCGGATGCATGCCGGATGAGTTGGCCGGCATCCTGGAATACGCACAGGGCTACGAATTTACGGTAGTGCGGGGTCTGATGGGAATCGCCAGCCTGGTCGAAGATCCTGAGGAGGTTCGGCCGGAATTCCGACTGCTGAGTGAATTGCTGGAAGAGCACAAATCGTATGAATGTGAAAATATACAGCTTGATCACCTCTCGATGGGGATGACGAATGATCTGGAGGTGGCGATTGAGGAGGGAGCAACCATGGTTCGGGTGGGTCGTGCGATCTTCGGCGAACGAAACTATTAAATCCCTCTATCGTTAGAAAGAGTGTTTAAATTGTCCCCAGATTTGTTAGATTACAATAGTTAAGGCTTAAAAACAGTTAATACCTCAAATGACTGCGTGGTTCTGGGTTTTAATTCCCCTGGTGGCTATTATCGGTGCTTTCATCATCGAATACCAGAAGAATAAGATGAAAATGATGGACCGCAGCCGCCAGAATGAGCAGGAGGTGGATGAGATGCGCAAGCTGGTTCACTCGCTCAAAACGCGCATCGAAAACCTGGAGGCGATCGCGGCCGGCGAACCCGAGGAGTTCAAAGCGGGAAGCGGGGCCGGCATTAGTGAGATCGAGATTGAGGACGAGGTGGATGAGATGAAGAGGGAAAATGAAGAGATTGTGTCAAAAATTGCTAACAAAAGGAGATCCAAAGAATGAATGGTGAAGAGTTTGTTTTGGCGTTGGTAGCTATGGTATTTGGCAGTGTAGTGGCTATCGTTGTTATTGCCAAGATCACTGGGCTGATCAAAAGCTGGATGAACAGGAACAAGAACACCTACTCCGACGAGGAGTTCGAAAAACTGGCCCGGGCCTTCGTGCATCATAAAAAGGAGATTACCGAGCGCATACAGAACCTGGAAGCGATTGTCACCGATGAATCGAAAGAACCATCCAAAAAACTCAAGGAAAACAGGAAATCGATCGAGATAGAGTCGGGGGATTCAAGAGAGGAGGAACAGCAGAAGAGCAGCCGGGGAAATCTCCGGAACATGCTTAAGGATTGACCGGTTTAACAGTAGAAAACAGACAAACAGGGCTATAAACGAGGTCGAATTATGAAATTGACAGCTTTAGAGATCAAGCAGCAGAAATTTGAAAAGGCGTTCAGGGGCTATGACCCGGACGAAGTGCAGGCGTTTCTGAACCTGGTCTCCAATGAGTTTGAGCACCTGGTGGCAAAAAACCGGGAGTTGGAGGAGAAGATCGAGGAGATGGAGGAGAAACTGAAGCATTATGAAAAGGTCGAGGCGGCCCTTCACGATACGCTCCAGACTGCCAAGGAGTCGGCTGAACAGAAGATGTCGGGGGCCCGTAAAGAAGCCCGCAACACCGTGGAGAAAGCGGAGATGCAGGCGGATTCGATCATCCGGGAAGCGATACAGCAGCGGCAGCAGATACGGCAGAGCATCATGAGGCTGCTCAACCGTCGCAAGGAGATTATCAGTGGAATGCGCTCCTACCTGGATATGGCAAAAGAGTCGCTGGAGCAGTTCTCCAAGGATGAGGCCAAGCTATTTACCATTCCGGGCATCGACTCCGATTCACCCAGCGCGGATATCGACGAGGAGGTCGAAAAAAACAAGCAGAAGATTATGAACAATTCGATCGAGGAAGAAGAGCCCAAGGAATCCTATCCCCCGGGTGCTGAAAATGTAGATGATATCCTCGATCAGCTGGACTGACAGATTAACGGTAGGGCAATAAAAATTGCTCTACTTTTCCCTTCCTTCTTTGTTATCTTAACCTCTCTTAAAAATTCATTATTCAAACAAGGTATATTCGATGCAGTACGATACGGTTGAGGAATTTCGGCAGAAGCGGGAGGAGGCGCTCACCTATATCCGCGAACAGACCGAGTTGGAGCCCGGCTATCTGCTTATTCTGGGGACCGGTCTGGGAAACCTGGCTGACGAGATCGACCTGGAGCTGAGCATCTCCTATGCCGATATCCCGCATTTCCCGGTATCCACTGTGGAGAGTCATGAGGGACGGCTCCTGTTCGGTCACCTTTCCGGCAAGCTGGTGGTGGCGATGCAGGGACGGTTTCACTACTACGAAGGATATTCGATGCAGCAGATCGCCTTTCCGGTACGTGTGCTGAAGGAGCTGGGAGCCGACACCCTGCTGGTGAGCAACGCCTGCGGGGGGATGAACCCGAACTACCGCCGCGGTGACATCATGCTGATTCGCGACCATATCAACATGTTCGGCGACAATCCGCTGATCGGCCCCAACGACGATGAACTGGGCCCCCGCTTCCCCGACATGAGTGAACCCTACACCGAGCGGCTGCTGGAGCTGGCCGAAAATGTAGCCCTCGAGGAGGGGATCAAGATGCACCAGGGGGTGTACCTGGCGCTCTCCGGACCGATGCTGGAAACCCGCTCGGAATACCGCTTCCTGCGGCTGATCGGTGCAGACGTGGTGGGGATGTCGACCATACCCGAGGTGATCGCCGCGGTGCATATGGGGATGGATGTGATGGGCATCTCGGTCATCACCGACGAATGCTTCCCTGATGCGCTGGAACCGGTCAATATCGAGGATGTATTGGAGGCGGCGGGGATGGCCGAGCCGAAGATGACACGGGTGATCATGGGGGTCCTGGAACGGCTGTAGAGGATGCTGAATTCAGGTGGCAGTGGCAGTGGCTCTCCTTCGCACAAGATCGTCTACGCTCCCTGGCTTCAGCCACGAAGTGCTTCGGCGAGCAAGCAGTTGGCAGTGAAGGAAGGTGTTTATTTAGAGTATACCAACTCCGTTTCACTTTTCACTTTTTTATAAATGCCCTGGCAACCTAGTAATTAGCATGGGAGATCCCTTTTCAGCTCTTTTGTAACACTTAAACCAGATTAGTATCGTTTTATAAAAGCAATATTCTGCAGCTATCTATTGACAGTAACAAAAAGATTTCGTTTTAATAGATAGTACCAATTGTAACAGATCACCCTGACTCTTACCCCTATGTTTAACGGTTTTAACGATAACATCTGGGATGAGCACAAGTGGGAAGCTCACCTGAATGAGATCGAAAAAAAGAGTGACCAGCTTAGAAAGTTCATCGCCCCCGATCCCTCTGGCAATATCCCCCGCTGGATTACACTGCTGCAGGAGAACTCCGATGAGATGGACGCGGTAGATGCGTTTATCGAAGAGGAACTGCAGATCGAGGAAGCCTACTTCCCGGATGAGGAGGATCTGGACTGGGATGACGACTACGATGATGAGCTGGATGACCTGATCTTCGGCGACCTCGACGAGGATTTCTTTCTGGAGGATGACGAGCTGGATGATTTCGATGCAGGGGAAGAGTGGAAGGAACTCAGCGAAGATTTTGCCATGAGCGATCACGGATCGATCGAGACGCTTGATGTCTACAACGACGCCCGGGCCCTGGCTGCCCATATCCTCCATTGGGCCGACGGCGTACATCCCAGATACCGCAACCAGCATTATCACGATTACGTTGCCAACATCCTGAAGGCGGGGGCTAAACTCGCCGCCGGCTATTCCTTCGGCTTCGAACAGGATCTGCTGGGAGGCAATATCGCCTATACCAAAAAAGCCCTGAATCTGGTCAACAGGTCCCTGGATCTGCTGCAGGAACATCTAAAAAACGAACCCTACACCACCAGCACCGCCTATCAGTACCAGCACGAGGCACTCTTTCACCTGCGGAACCACATAGGAATTTACGTGCAGGAATTGCGGGAGCAGTTTTACCTGGGATTTCAGTAAGCAACAGCTGCCCTGCTTATCCTCTCCTCCTGTTGGGGTTAACAGGCAGACGATCTACTCCTTCCAGATCGCAACCTCCCGGTACCCTTCCGAGTCGGCTGCACCCCTGAACATTCCCTGGGTGTTCATGTTCATATAGGTGTTGCCCTTGCTGTCGACGGCGATCATGCCGGCCACATCCTTAGCCAGCTCCCGGTTGATCAGGTAGTCGCCCGCCTCCTCCAGGGATGCGTTTTTGAATTTCATGTAGGCCCCCACGGTATGTCCCGATACATGCAGCATGATCTTCTCTCCCCAGCCGGTCATGGAAACCGCCACCAAGTCGTTGGCATAGGTGCCGGCGCCGACAATCGGCACATCTCCGACCCGGCCGTATTTCTTGTTGGTCATCCCGCCGGTGGAGGTACCCGCAACGATCTGGCCCTTTTTATCGACCGCTACACATCCTACGGTGCCGAATTTATGCTCATCCCACAGCTCAGCCTCACCGGAATGGTCGAGTTTCAGACTCTGCTCCTGGGTCTCTTCTTCCTCCTGCAGGGCCCGTTTCCAGGATTTATATCTTTTCTCGGTATAGTAATACTCCTGATCGACCCGCTCCACGCCCGCCAGTTCAGCATATTCCTCCGCGCCTCCGGCCGCGAACATCACATGCTTGGAGTTTTCCATCACATATCGGGCCAGTGAGATCGGATTTTTCACGGTCTTCACGCCGGTGATCGTTCCCGCCTCCA
>JAWVYR010000018.1:0-18324 GCA_033722635.1 Balneolaceae bacterium
ATCCGTAGCTCCACTCCATCGGCCAATCCATGCCGGAAGAGGATCTGACCGAGGCTGACTTCCGTCAATGTCCCGGTATCAAAATATTCGACTCCGGATTCCAGGTAGGTCATCTTCGGTTCCAGCACGTAGGAACCATTGGCAATGCCCGGACGGTCGGGAGAAATATTATTCTGGGCCAGGAGCGTGCCAAATGACAGCAAAACCAAGACCGTCAGCGCGGGTATGAATTTATACAATTTGATCGGCGAACTGATGTTCAAATTCATGACTTGTATACCGTGATGCAGTTCTAAATTATTCCTCCGATGATTTTATCCAATTTGATTGCGGTATAAAACGTTCAATAGGGCTAACAACAGTTAGGGGTTGAAGCTTCATTCTGCTTGTGAAAGCCGTTATATTTATGTGATTATGAAGAAGCAAGAAACAGCATCCACCAAAAAACCGGAGATCACCGAACGGGAACCGATCGCCGCCATCGCCACCCCTGTGGGTGAGGGAGGGATCGCAGTGATCCGCGTATCGGGGAAAGATGCTATCGCCACAGTCGACCCATCATTTCGGGGTGCCGATTTGACTCGTCAGGATTCCCATACCGTCCACTACGGCTCGATCCTTGACCGGGACGGAAAGGTGCTCGATGAAGTGCTGGTCACCCTGTTCCACAAGCCAAAATCCTATACCGGGGAGGAGACGGTGGAGATCTCCTGCCACGGCGGTGTACTGGTGACCCAGGCAGTGCTGGAGGCAATACTGTCGCTGGGCGTCCGGTCGGCCGAACCCGGCGAGTTCACCCAGCGGGCGTTTCTTAACGGCAAGATGGAACTCAGCCAGGCGGAGGCGGTCGCCGACCTGATTCACGCCAAGAGCAAAAAAGCGTTGGATGCCGCCCATCAGCAGCTCGAGGGTCGGCTGGGCGAACATATCAGGAAGTTCCGACAGCAGGTCATCGATGCCACTGCGATGGTGGAGCTGGAGCTGGATTTTGTAGATGAGGATCTGGAGTTCGCCAACAAAGAGGAGCTCGAAAATCTGTTGCAGGAGCTGAACCGGGAGATCGACGACCTGCTGGAGACCTATGAAACCGGCCGGCTGGTCAAGCACGGCGTCCGTACCGTATTCATCGGCCCACCCAACGCCGGCAAGTCGACCCTGCTAAACACCCTGGTCGGCAAAGACCGGGCGATTGTAACCGACATCGCGGGCACCACGCGCGACACGATAGATGTGGACTGGAGCCACGACGGGCTCCTCTTCAGGCTCACCGACACTGCGGGTCTGCGCGACACCACTGACCTGGTGGAGGCGGAAGGGGTTCGGCGCACCCGGGAAGCGTTCAAGGACGCCGACCTGGTGGTGTATCTGAAAGATCTGTCTGTCGAGATCAACCCTGAAGAGCGGCAGGATATCGCTTCCTTTCAAAAGGAGGCCAGGGATACTCCTTTCCTGTTGATCGGTACCAAGAACGATATCGCACGGCCGGTCGAGGATCAACGCCTGGACTATGACCTTAAGATATCCGCCCTGGAAGGAGAAAAAATCGATGAGCTGAAGAAACTGATGAAACAGCGGGCGCTGGAGAACAAGCATTACGACGCCTCCAGCCTATTGGTCACCTCCAGTCGCCACCGCGACGCCCTGCAGAAAGCCCAGGAGCATGTCGAAAGCGCCCTGCAGGCACTCGACCGGGGAATGACCGGGGATTTCCTGTCGATCGACCTGCGGGCCGCACTGAAGGAGCTGGGCACCATCACCGGGGAGATCACGACTGAGGACGTACTGGACAGCATCTTCTCGCGGTTCTGTATCGGCAAGTAGGCATTCAATAAAAAAACCCGGCTTTCGGAACCGGGTTTAATCGCACTTAAATTCAGTTATCTTTTCAGTTGGACCCGCCGTCATCACCTTGGTCGTCGGATCCGCCGCCACCGTCACCGCCTCCGTCGTTACCTTGGTTCTGAGGTACTTCAGGTATGGCTGCTGGCGACTGGGAGTTATTCATATCCTGCTGGGTGGTCTGGCCGGCTCCACCCTGTTGTACGGCCGGCTGGGTCGAACCGCCGCGATCGACAGTAAAGTTTGCGAGTACACAGAGTATCAGCAGGACGGTCGCCAGTACCGTGGTCGATTTAGACAGCAGATCGGCTGTTCTGCGGGCGCCGAGACCGCCGCCTCCGGCCATACCGCCGGCCGCCAGACCGCCGGTCAGCCCCTGACCCTGTCCACTCTGAAGCAGTATCACAATGGTCAGAAGAATACAGATGATGGTAATAACAGTAAGTATGATATAGTACAGCATCACTAAATTAGCTAATGGATTTCAATAGACTGGTAAAGTTATCCAAAAATTCGATGTTTTACAACGCACGATGCGGTCATAAATTCTGATATTTGGCTTATTATCTGAATCGCTGTTTATTTATCTTTTGAAAAATCAAAACGGCTTAAAATGGACCTTCAGGAAACATTTCAGAATCTGGTTGACTATATGGGAGAGGCACCGGGACTCACCTACAAGATCGGGGCCTCGCTCATCGTGATCCTTCTTCTGTGGCTGATTCGGCTGATCACGACTCGTATTGTCAACAGACGAATCGAGGAAACCAAAGTACAATACAAGTGGAGAAAGAACCTCACCTATCTCACCGTCTTTATCGGGGTCCTGATCGTCGGTCGTATCTGGTTTGAGGGGCTGCAGTCGGTAGCTACCTTTTTCGGTCTGCTATCGGCCGGTTTGGCGATCGCCCTGCGTGATCCGGTTACCGACCTGGCCGGTTGGGCTTTTATCATATGGCGGAAGCCTTTTGACGTTGGCGACCGGATCCAGATCGGGGAGGTGAAGGGCGATGTAATCGACGTGCGCATATTCAAATTCACGGTGCTGGAGATCGGCAACTGGGTGCATGCCGACCAGAGCACCGGCCGGGTGATTCACGTACCCAATCACAATATCTTTACCAACCCGCTGGCCAACTACACCAGCGATTTTGAATTTATCTGGAACGAAATTCAGATCCTGATCACATTCGAAAGCAACTGGAGGAAAGCCAAGGAGATATTGCAGGAAATCGTAGACCGACACCTTTCCGATTTTGTGGAACAGGCCGAACAGCAGATTAAACGCGCTACCAAATCCTACCTGATACATTACCGGTATCTGACCCCCATCGTCTATACCGATGTAAAAGACAGCGGCGTAAACCTTACCGTCCGCCATCTGACCGATCCGCGCCGGAGGAGAAAGCTGTCGCAGTCGATCTGGGAGGATGTGCTGGATGCGTTCAACGAAGCCGATGATATCGAACTGGCATACCCAACCATGCGTATCTACCGGCAGCCCGAAAAGTGACCTCCTGGCTGATTGTGTGTTTCGATTCGTCTATTTGGGTATCGGCTGTATCAGTTCAGGGCTGTTGTTGTCGGTGTCGTTGACCTTCTCCGAAACCCTGTTGACCACCATCTCGGTCAACAGATACGGCTTGAGCAGGCCTGTCAACGCTTCCCGGTCGGTGTTCCGGCTGAGCCACACATCAAAATTCTCGGATCGCAGGATGACCGGCATCCGGTCGTCGATCGGCTGGATCAGGGCATTCGCCTCGGTCGTCAGGATGGAACAGGAATAGACATCTCTGCCGCTATCGGACTGCCAGATTGAATAAACGCCCGCCAGCCCGATCAGATCCTGGGAAAGCAGCCTGATATAGAATGGAGTGCTTTTCTTCTCGCTGAATTTCCATTTGTAAAATCCGTTGGCCGGGATAATACACCGCCGATTCAACAGCAGATCCTCCATGCGACCGTTTTCTTCTCCGATCTCCTCCACCGGGAAAGCATAATATTCATCCCCGGATGACTCCTTTTCGGCATCTTCCGGAATCAGCCCCCATCTGAAGCCGTAAATTTCCCGCTTCTCCCCTTCATTATAAACTACCGGGATAATGCTTCCCGGCGTAATATTGTAATCGGGTTCAAAATAGTCATCCCGCTCGGTCGATACTTCAAAAAGCTGCTCTGTTTCCTCTTTCGGGGAATGCAATACGAATCGGTCACACATAAATTTTTGATTTATTGACTTGAAAACTTACCATGGTTTATTCATCCCGTGCGGTAACTCAACCAATAAATCACATTGAATGTTTCCTTACGATGAATATACTGGTTAATCACGACGAAGATCGCATCCGCGCGGGATGGAGGCTACTGATTCAGCTCTTCCTTTTTATCACCATTTCACTGTTGGTCATCCTCTCCTTCGAACTTCTTCCCTTTGAACCGCCGCAATACCTGCGTCAATCCTCGATTTTCATCGGGGGCGTCGCCAGCGTCTGGCTAACGGCGGTGTTTGTCGATAAAAGGCGGTTTCTCTCACTCGGCATCAGGCCGGATGCCGTTAACTGGAAGGATTTTGCGGCCGGCAACCTGATCGCCGCAACATCGATGGGTATTATCTTTGTTGTGGAGTGGTCGGCTGGATGGATCGAGATCACTGGATTCGGATGGCAACGTTCGCTGCAATGGCCATTTGTGGTCATCAGCCTGGGATATTTGATGAGCATGACCCTGGTGGGATTCAATGAAGAACTGGTGTTCAGAGGATACCAGATCAAAAATCTGACCGAGGGACTTCGCGGCAGGCATTTCACCGTGCAGCAGGCCATCCTCATCTCCATCATGGTAAGTTCGGTGCTGTTCGGACTTGCCCATATGGGGAACCCCAACGCCACCGCCGTTTCGACGGTGAATATCATGGGAGCCGGTATCGTTCTGGCCCTGCCCTATGTGGTTACGGGCAGACTGGGGTTGTCGGTCGGAATCCATCTTTCATGGAACTTCTTCCAGGGGGGTGTTTTTGGATTTCCGGTCAGCGGGATGCCCTTCCGAGCCTCCGTCATACAGATAGATCAGCTGGGACCACGGATACTCACGGGCGCCCAGTTCGGGCCGGAAGCCGGATTGATGGGAATCATAGGACTCCTTTTGGTTGTTGGAGGATGTTACTGGTATTCACGAATGTCTGGTCTTACCATACGGATAGATGAATCATTCAAAGACCGATAACTTTCTTGGCAATGTGTCGTTACCAAGTTGTCATGAAAGGATGAGCAAAGGCCGCAAGTTTTGTATATTCCGGCCATTGAAACTGATCACTTGCTGTTGAAGTGATCGAAGTGAAACAAATGTTAAAAAATTACTGGGAAAGAACGTGAAATTTGATGAGCTGAACCTGAGTCCGGAGGTGATGAGCGGACTCAACGATGTAAATTACGAAGAACCGACTTCGCTGCAAGAAACAGTCATCCCGGCAATACTGGAGGGAAAGGATGCACTGATCAATCCCCGGGAGGACAAAGGCAAAATCGCCTCTTTTGTGATTCCGGCTCTGGAGCAAATCGTTAGAGCCGAAGAACCCGATAAGGGAACACGCATTCTGATACTGACCCCCCATCCCGAGGACGCCAAGACGATCGATGAGCTGGTTTGGGCTATGGGATATCATGCCCAGATCGACTGTGCCCCGGTGGACCTGGACGGCGACTGGGATGAGCAGGAGAAAGCGATCAATGACGGCGCTGATGTGATTGTTGGGAATCCCGGACGCCTGATTGATATTCTGTCCAAGAATCACTTCATATTACGTGATGTCTTCTTGCTGGTCATCGACAAGGCTGACGAGATGCTCAAGCTCAATCTCAGAAACCGGATTAAAGATATCGAGAAACGGGTCATCTCGGATCACCAGACTCTGATATACAGTTCAAAATTTTCGGGTGAGGTCAAAGATTTTGCCAATCAGATGCTGAAAGAACCCAACTATCTCGGATTCAGGATTCCGGGATCGGACGGGCAGGCGCAGGAACCTCCCCCGGAGATACCGCAACGCCTGAAGCAGGGATATATCAATGTGTCGAGCCGTATGAAGATCACCACCCTAATGGCTCACATCGAATCCACTCCAAGCGACAGGTGTGTTATTTTTACCGCTTCCAAACGGGGTACCGATCGGCTCTACCGTGTTTTTCGGAAACGAAACCTCAAAGCGACCAGCCTGCACGGCAAACTCTCGGACGAGAAGAAAGCCCAGCGTTTTTCAAATTTTATCAGCGGTGATGTTGATTATCTGCTAGTGGCCGATCTTTCCGCAGCCGATCTCGACATTGACGGTGTTCAGCAGGTGATCAACTACGACGTGCCCGGGGATCCGAATGAATACCGATACCGGGCCGGGCTGGTAGGCTCAGGCAAGGCCGGAAGGATTGTATCCCTGGTCTCGAAGCAGGACCGCAGCGATATCAACAAATTGGAAAACGAGCTCGGCCAGTCTCCCGAAGAACTTCCCCTGCCGAAAGAGGTTCAGCAGAAGCTGAAGGAGCGGAAGGAGAAAAAGAAGAAGCCCAAAAAAGGCAAAAAGGACAAGAAGAAAAAGCAGGGGAAAAAGCTCGAATTACCGCGTCCAAGCTATGACAAGTTGAGTGGCGGCCGGGAAGGTAAGAAGGAGAAGGATGAAACCGGTGCCATCATCGGTCTGATCAAGAAGATCTTTACCTCCTGAGCTGCTGAAGGATAGTATAGATTTGAACTGTCAAGCGGTCATCTTCTCCTGCTCCGCCATTACCACATCCTTAATTGCCTCGAAACCGTTGAGCGTCTTCTCGATATGCTCATCGGTATGGCCAGCAGTGGGGATCAACCGGATGAGAACCGTGCCTTTGGGCACCACCGGATAGGCGACGCCGCTGACAAAGATCCCATGCTCCTCTCTCAATTTCGACATGATCAGCTGGCAAAGCTCAGTGCTTCCCTGCGTCAGTACGGGGGTTACCGGACTCTCGGAAGGCAGTACGTTGTATCCGATATCCTTCAGTCCCTCGCGCAGTTTCTGGGTGTTATCCCACAGCTGGTCTCTCCATTCGGGATGTTCCTTGATCAGCTGCAGACGCTTGCGGGCTGATACCACGATCGGCATCGGTACCGACTTGGCGAAGATCTGACTGCGCACATTGGCTTTCAGGAATTCAACCACATTGGGTTCCGTGGCCACAAACGCCCCGATGAGGGCCATCGCCTTGGCAAAGGTGCCGAAATAGATATCGATACCGTCGTGGCAACCCAGGTGGGTTCCCGCTCCGGACCCGTCTTCTCCCATAGTTCCGAAACCGTGAGCGTCATCCACCAGCAGTCGGAACGGATATTTCTTCTTGAGCTCCACCATCTCCCTTAGAATGCCGAGATCTCCGGTCATCCCGAAAACCCCTTCCGTGACAACCAGTATCGAGGAATTGGACTTTGATTTCCGGTGGGCCCGTTCGAGCTGCTTCTCAAAACTCTCCACATCGTTGTGTTTGAAGACCGACTTTTCGCTCATCGCCAGCTGTTTCCCGTCGACGATGCAGGCGTGGCTGAGTTCATCGTAGATCAGAAAATCATTTCGGTCAACCAGCGCATGTATCACGCTCATGATCCCCTGATAGCCGTAGTTCAATAAAAATGCAGAGGGTTTGTGTTCGAAATCCGCCAGCTCCTCTTCGAGCGCTTCATGCTGGTCGGAGTTGCCGGTCATCAGGCGAGCACCCATCGGCGTGCTATACCCGTACTCTTTGGCTGCTTCCTCATCGACCTTCTTTACCTCCGGGTGGCTGGCAATACTCAGATAGTCATTAACACTCCAAACCACTACATCCTTGCCATTCCATTTCATCACCGGGCCGATAGGACCTTCCAACTTGGGATAGGTATAATATCCATATCCTTCCGATGTGAATTCACCAAGTGGACTCGGGCGGTCCTTAAGCTTATCAAATAAATCCATTACCCTGTCTGTACGTAACCTTGTTTAATTAGAGATAACCATTCATCCCTGAGAAATCAGGCATTTAAAGGCTTTGCAAAAATATTAAAAATTGTAAGTAAAGTCATCTTTTATCTATATATGATCGATGGCTTTATTTCAGTTTATTCAAATTAAAAACAGCTACTTATCATTCATATGAAGGGATTAAATACTACTTGTACTGTACCTGTGGGTTGATATTTTATAATCTGAACGAACTGAATTCCCGCTGCCATGCATACCCATCCCAACCGTGCAACGATTCTTCCACACGGATCCCTGCTCGATTTTACCGATTTCGATAAAACAGCCGAATTAACCGTAGATTTCAGCCTGCAGCCAAGCGTCAAGGATCTGATCGAATCCCGGGGTTTCCCCCATACCGAGGTATTCGGAATCGAAATCGACGGAAATCCATCCTCCTTTCAGGCTCAGGTCAGCGATGGGGCGGTGATCGATATCTACTCAGCCGAGACAGCTCGCAAAGCCCATTTCGAAAAACTCTCGAAATATCCCGGGGACCGACCCAAAAAATTTGTCGCCGATGTTCACCTAGGAAAGCTGGCCAGATGGTTGCGGCTGCTGGGAATCGATACCCGATACTCCAACAGTTACAGCGAATCGGAACTGATTGAACTGGCAACCGGTGGGCGGCTGCTACTGACCAGGGATATCGAATTGCTCAAACACGGCGCGTTGAAATTTGGTTACTGGATCCGGGATAGGAATCCGGAACAACAGGTCAGCGAGGTACTTCAGCGAATAGGGCCGGATGTACCCATCCGGCCCTTCAGCCGGTGCCTCGAATGCAATGGGAGATTAGAACCCGTTTCCCTGGAGGTGATAAGGGAACAGGTTCCCCCCGGGGTACAGGAGTGGTGCGAGTCCTACTATCAATGCGATTCATGCGATAAAGTCTATTGGCCCGGCACCCACTACGACGACCTTGTTCAAAAAGTGAAAGCAATCATGGACCATAATTAACGGGCCGTTTGCGTTCAGAACGGTTCATAGAAAAAATCACCCAGGCCAAGAGTGAAAACGACGATTCCGTACAGGGCATGCTCTACCGCTACCACATACAGCGATTTGGTTTTCCGGTAGGTATCCGAGAGCAACAGCCCCGCCAGGAAAGAAAGCCAGATCGCCCAGAAGTTATCATAGATGATATGCAACAGGGAGAAGCTGAGTGCACTCAGCATCATCATTTGAAAATCGGAATTGGTCAACACCTTGTAGCGGTGAAAAAGAAATTCACGGTAGATCAACTCCTGCGGCAGGGCCGAAAGCAGCGGATAGAGCAGCAGTACTACCAGCCATACCAGCGGCTTTTCCAGCGGGAAAGCGAGCAGCATATCCGGATTATAGAGCATCACCAGGGTGAAGGTTGCCAGGGCAGCCATCAGCGTCCTGTTGACAATATTGATCCAGGGGGCCTTATCCGGCTCATAATGTAGAAGATGCTTGAGTTTGAAGGACGAATCGAACCACAGGATGGCGACAAAAAGACCGGCAGCAAGCAACAGCGAGACGATTTTCGGCAGCGGAATCCAATCGAAGTAGAATACCAGCGGCATGCCAATATACAATATCAGAAACTCCCCAAATCGTGACCATCGTAGTTTAGTCTCCATAACAGACTATAACAATTCATTTTCAATTTAGAAAAGGCAGGGATGAGGTATCCCATAAACAGGTAGCGGAATATTTTTACCCCTGTAAAGCAGATAAGCCCTCAAATTTTTCCTATATTTACCTGCTTATTCTGAATGCAAAAGTTACTGCCGAATGTCCCAGTCTGAATCTGTCGCTGAACAGAGGGAAAACAAAAAAAACGGTCAACGCCCTATCATTGTCAAGGGAGCACGAGTTCACAACCTGAAAAATATCGATGTGGAGATTCCCCGAAATTCGATGACAGTGATCACCGGGGTTTCCGGTTCGGGCAAATCGAGCCTGGCCTTCGACACCATCTACGCCGAAGGACAGCGCCGGTATGTTGAAAGCCTTTCCAGCTATGCCCGGCAGTTTCTGGAACGGATGGACAAACCCGATGTTGATTTCATGCAGGGTATCTCCCCGGCCATGGCGATACAGCAGAAAACGACTACATCCAACCCGCGCTCCACAGTCGGGACCTCCACCGAGATCTATGACTACCTCAGACTGCTTTACGCACGCATCGGTAGAACAATTTCGCCGAAGTCGGGCCGCGAGGTCAAAAAGGACAGCACCAAGACCGTGATCAACGAGCTTTTCGAGCGGTTTGACGAAGGCACGAAATTCTATCTCTTATTCGCGATACCCCATCACGAAAAGAAGAAACTGAATGATGAACTCAGGGTTCTCAAGGAGAAGGGGTTCCCCAGGCTGCTGAACCTGGAGGAGGAGTCGATCCTGGATCTCACCTCCGAAGAGCTGGATCAGGATTCTCTGGATACCGACAATTATGCAGTTCTGGTCGACCGGCTGGCTGTCAAGAAGGATGAGGAAAACCGCAGCAGGATCGCCGGGTCGGTGGAAACGGCATTTCAGGAGGGGCAGGGCCGATGCATCATCAAAATAAGGGATGGTGAACAGCTTCAATTCAGTGAGCGTTTTGAGATCGATGGCATCGAGTTTGAAGAGCCCACGCCCCAGATGTTCTCCTTCAACAATCCCTACGGTGCCTGCGACACCTGCGAGGGTTTCGGAAGGGTTTCCGGGATTGATGAGGATCTGGTGATACCGGATCCGGAAAAGACCATCCGGGAAGGCGCTATCGCTCCCTACAGTGGACAAAAATTTAGCAAACACCTGCGGGACCTGATCAAGGTGGCAGCCCGCTACAGCCTGCCCATCGATACCCCCTACAACGACCTGTCGAAGAAAATGAAAAAGATACTTTGGGAGGGCAAGGATGAGTATATCGGGTTAAACAGTTTTTTCGAGGAGATAAAAAGCCAGTTTTACAAGGTGCATATGCGGGTATTCTATTCCCGGTTCAGGGGATACAGCCGCTGCCCTGACTGCGAGGGATACCGGGTGAGGGAGGATGCGCTCCATGTGAAAGTCAACGGCCGGCATATCGGCGAGGTTTCGGAGATGACGATCGGTCACGCTCGGGAATTTTTTGAAGATCTGGAGTTAACCGAATTCGAGGAAGAGGTCGCCGACCAGATCCTTTTTGAAATCAGAAAAAGACTGAAATACCTGGATGAGGTGGGCCTCGAATATCTCACGCTCGACCGGCTTACCAATACGCTGAGTGGAGGCGAATCACAGCGGATAAGCCTGGCCAACTCGCTGGGCAGCTCCCTGATCGGCAGCCTCTATGTGCTTGACGAACCCACCATCGGCCTGCATCCCAGAGACAACGACCGATTGATCAATATTTTGCAATCACTTCGGGATATCGGAAACACCGTATTGGTAGTGGAGCACGATCCCGAGATGATCAAGTCTGCCGACAACATCATCGATATCGGTCCCTTCGCCGGCGTCCATGGCGGGGAGGTGGTGTTCTCCGGAAACTACAGCGACCTGCTTGAGTCCGGCACCCTCACCGGGAAATTCCTGAGTGAGAGGAAAGAGATTCCGGTTCCGGGGAAACGGCGCAAGGGGCACGGCACCTCCATCGTGGTCGAAGGGGCCAGTGAGCACAACCTGAAAAACCTGGATGTCGAATTCCCGCTCGGCAGGCTGGTCTGTGTCACCGGGGTAAGCGGATCGGGAAAGTCCACCCTGGTACACGATACCCTGTTTGCCGGCATACAAAAAAGAATCGGCACCTACAACGATAAGGTGGGCCGCCACCGGGGGATAAGCGGCATTCACCATATCGATTCCGTGGAGATGGTCGATCAGTCGCCGATCGGCCGTTCATCGCGCTCGAATCCGGCCACCTATACCAAGGCTTTCGACGGTATCAGGGATCTCTTTGCCAACACCCGGCAGTCCAAGATCATGGGGTATGATCCCGGCCACTTCTCCTTCAATGTACCCGGCGGTCGATGTGAAACCTGCCAGGGGGAAGGAGTACAAAAAATCGAGATGCAGTTCATGGCCGACATCGAACTGACCTGCGAAACGTGTGGGGGAAAACGCTACCGGAAAGATGTGCTCAGCGTCAGGTACCGGGGCAAAAATATTCATGATGTGCTGGACATGTCGGTATCGGAGGCACTTGAGTTTTTCGTGGATGAAAAATCGATCGTGTCGAGGCTGCAGCCTCTGGAGGATGTGGGCCTGGGGTACCTGCACCTGGGGCAGAGTTCCACCACGCTCTCCGGCGGGGAGGCACAACGGGTCAAGCTGGCCAAGTTTCTCTCCAAGTCGTCCGGCGACCAGACGCTTTACTTTTTCGACGAACCCACTACCGGACTACATTTCGAAGATATCACGAAACTGCTGGATTCCTTTAATGAACTGGTAAACAATGGCCACAGCGTGATCATCATCGAACACAATCTCGACGTCATCAAATCGGCCGACTGGATCATCGACATCGGTCCGGAGGGCGGCTTTGGAGGCGGGCAGATCGTCGCCACCGGTACGCCGGAAGAGATTGCCAGTGAACCGAAAAGCTATACCGGGCAATACCTGGAACAGGTCCTGTAGTAAAGCGTGCGGATGTTATTCGATCTCCAATCGCCGTATCACATCGTTGTCACGATCGGCTACATAGAGAAGGCTGCCGCCGTTTTTAGTAACGACAACCTGGTAGGGATTGTTAAACTGGGCCACTCCTCCATCTCCATTCTTAAGGCCGGATACGCCTGTCCCGGCGAGTGTGGAAACGGTTCCCTCACTGATCTTTCGTATCACATGGTTTTGCGAATCGGCAACATACAAGGTACCGTCGCGGTCGATAGTGATTCCAAACGGCCTGTTGAATTTCGCTTCGCTCACCGGACCGTCCCGATACCCCGGCGTACCGTCGCCCGCAAGGGTTGTAACCGCCTGCGTTTTCAGGTCGATCATCCTGATACTGTGATTGAAAAAGTCGGCGATAAAAAGGGTGGATTCATCCTCGTTAAGTGCCAGGCTTACCGGGCGAAAGAATCGGGCCACATCTCCCGTTCCATCCTGAAAACCACGGGACCTGCTACCCGCCAGGGTGCTGACGAGGCCCTCCGGGCTGATCATCCTAATTTTATTGTTCAGGGCATCCGCTATATAAAAAGTTAGGCTTTTAGAGCTGGCTGTCACATCGGAAGGAAGGTTGAAACTGGCCTCTAACCGGTCGCCGTCCCTGTCACCGGTGAAACCGGAGCCGGCAAAATGCTGAACGGTGCCATCAAGAGAAACCGTCTTGATCATATTGTTAAAGGCGTCGGCCACATAAATCAAACCGTTGACAGCAAGCTGTAGCCCCATTGGGTGGTTGAGTTCACGGGTTAGCGTTGATACTTCGCGGTCCCTGCCGATCACCCGTATGGCGTTGTTGTTGAAATCTCCGATAAAGACCGTACCCCTCTCGCTGACCTCGATCCCCCAGGGATTGTTAAAACGTGCCGTCTCGTCGTCGCCGTCATTCGATCCCTGTGACGCTTTTCCGGCCCAGGTTGTAACCGTAATCGTGGGTATGAACTGAAAGGGAAGCTCCCGGGTTGCATTGCCGTGGACCTCCACCCTTATCGGCCCGCTTCCCGGCCTGCTGGGCACCCGAACCATAAGCTCTTCCCCGGATGCCTCGGCTACCACGGCCTGTTTACCGTTGAACGTTACCAGGTTATTGTCAGGGTTGGTGGAGAAATTTTTCCCGCCGATGGTCACCATGTCATTAAATCGGCCGCTGTCCGGTTGAACGAATTCGATTTCCGGGCTCCCTTGAGTCAGCTCTTCCGGGCCGCTGAGATCACATCCCACCAAGACTAAAAGAACGATGTATAACATAAATTCGCACAGGCGGCGTGTGAGCATTGTTTCTCCGGTGAAATTGATCAGTTTATAATCACGAATAAAGAATGATTCAATCCTTCTTGAACTAGAGGGGTTACTATTAACAAGTATATCTAAGTTTTGAATAATAAACCAGATATGCAGCTATGAAACTTGTGAACAGGTCAGTTTGAATGGTTAAAAGTGTTTTATTTTACCAATTTATCGAAAATTGGAACTACAGAAGAATGTAAATATTTTTATAATTGAGTTTGTTAAAACTTAAACTATTGAATTCTCTTGTTTATATTGTCCCGTGATTAAATGGATATAGGGACCATTCATAATCAGTTAATCTCGGTTCAAACATATAAATTCTAATCTAATCTTTTCATTATGAAAAAGGTAACAGCTATCACGTTGTTTTTGTTTGCTTTTTCGGTATTTATATATCCGGATGTTGCAATGGCCCAAAACTCGGTTAAATTCGGGTTTAAGGGCGGTGTAACCGTTTCCAATTATCTTGATATCGATCCTGATCCCGATTCCAGGATAGGTACCGTATTTGGCGGTTTTGCAGAAATTAATCTGGAATCCCTGCCTATCGCCATCCAACCTGAAGTAATTTGGATTCAAAGAGGAGCAGAAGTGGAAGGCCAGGGACAGGCGGCATTCGACAGCAAGGTAAATGTCAATTACCTGGATATTGATGTACTGGCCAAATATAAATTTGATACCAACAGCCCGCTAAAACCCAATATCTTCGTTGGTCCCTATTTGGGCATTGACCTGAACCAGGCAACCAGAGAGGCTGTTGAAGTCGTTGGCTCGTTTCAGCCGGAAGCTAAAACCGATTTTGGCGGTGTTGTAGGCCTGGGTACCGATATTGAGGTTCTTGGTGCTACCTTTATTATCGATGCGCGCTGGAATGTCGGCCTATCGGATGCGTTTGATAATGCATCGGGCAAAAACAGTGTCTTCTCATTCATGGGGGGTATTGCTTTCTAACCAAACAAAGCTACTGTTAAACACATCAAAAAGCCATCCTGGACTATCAGGATGGCTTTTTTGTTTAATTTTATCCGTATTTTGCAAAACCAAGTGTAACATTCATTATTTTTTATATCTTATTATCTGCATTTATCTCAATGCAGACGGCCAATAAATCATAATTAATTATACAGACATGAAAAAGCTGTTGCTCCAAACAATCCTTGTTGCATTAATATCGACAGGTTTTGCCATATCCACTGTTGAAGCCCAATCTCCGGTCAGTTTTGGTATCAAAGGAGGGGTGAACTTCGCTAATTTAAATGATGTGAGCGGGGATCCGGATTCACGAACGGGTCTTCTTTTGGGGGCATATCTCCAACTCGATCTGCCCGGTGCACCCTTTACCATTCAACCGGAAGTGCTCTATTCCCAGAAGGGTGCCGAAAGCACCGGCGGGGATCTGGAGCTGGACTACCTTGAGATTCCTGTATTGGCCAAACTCGGTTTCACCACACCCGGACCGGTCAAGCCGCATATCCTGGCAGGCCCCTATCTCGGGTTTGTATTGAATGCCGAAAGCGGCGGTGTGGATGTCTCCGACCAAACCCAGACCGATTTTGGCGGAGTCCTTGGCGTGGGCACCGATATAAATCTTCCGGGTCCCAGCCTTACAGTCGATCTCCGGTATGGTTTTGGTTTTACCGATATATTTGAAAATGCATCAGGTAAAAACGGTATCTTCTCCATCGCCGCCGGTATCGGATTTTAACAAAATCCACAACTGACTGTTCAACAGGCGGCCCCGATACCGGGGTCGCCTTCTTTATTTAAAATCGGTGCGTTATCCGGAGGGAACCGACGAATTCATTGAAATCACTTCGTCCGGCGGTATCGGTGGTGAAGTTGGTCATGGAAAGGTTAAGGGAGATTACATCCTTGTCTGTCAATTTATAGTTGGAAGATAGCCGCGTTCTGAAGTTCAAATCCCCGCTTCGGGCAGAGGCCGTCACCGAAAGCGAGTTGGTCATCCGGTTATCCAGGGCACTATGATTGAGACCGACACCATAGGTCTGGACATTGGTCGTAAGGGTGTCGGATACCTGGTTGGAGACAAGACCAAGGCGCGCATTACCCCTCAGATTCTCACTGAATTGAAAAGAGAGACTTCCATTGAACGAGTGAGTACGGTTTTCGCTGGCAGGAAGTACCCCTACCTCGGTCGTCGCGCTCTGATAGGTATAGTTCAGGTTCAGGTTTTGAAAGAGGTCGCTGCCGGAAAAGGTGAAGGTTTGATTGGTCGACAGCGCGAGGTTATCAAATCGGTTGGCGGATGAATCGGAGGCGGCGTCGTTGTCACGGATGGTAATATTGGCCGTGATGTTGCTATTCCAGTTATCACCGAAGCGGTTGTTCAGTGAGCCCCCATAACGGTTCTGAACATTGGTGAATCTTTTCTGCTCCAGCAGATTGTCATTTTGCCGTGTATAGTTCACCGATATCCTGGTAGAGGAAAGCCGAAAAGAGAGATTGGTATTGAACGCCTGCTGGTCGTTGATCAGATACGCCGTACCGAGCGAGGTGTATCCGGGACCAATCCACTTATACCCGAAGCTGCCACTGAATTTCGACAGCCTGAGGCTTACCCTGCTGTCCACCACAAAGTCGGCACTACTGCTGAAGCGGGGTGTATAAAAGCTTTCCACCACCCCCGGGATATCCAGCCGATCGGGTTCGATCGGGCTTGAACGAAGATCCTTTGTAAAAATACTTCCGGTTACTTCCGACTCCCAGGAAATGGCCTCCGCCAGATCCAATCTCCAGCTTATTCCACCCACGATATTTTCCTGTGGAGTAATGGCGAATGGATTGGAGGGCGGGTTGCCCACCACTGTGGTATCTGCAAAAAGGGAGTCGGTGGTCACCAAGGAGGTATCCGGTGGTAGCGAGTTCAGGTCGTCCTTGGCCCTGACCAGGATCAGGTCGATATGGGAAGCGTTTTCCTTGCCCACACCGATCTTTCCTCCATAGATGGTGCGGTTGTAGCTTTTATTCTGTGCCCCGCCACGCACTGACCGTTTGGAACGGCCGGCTACGGCGGAAAATCGAAATACCCCATCACCGGGCCGCAGATTCACCCCGCCCCCGCGTATTGTGATGCCGTCCAGGGTGTATTTCGAAAAAGTTTCTGAAAAATCGCCGATGTGGGCATCTCCCCAGCCCCAGGAAGGGTCCAGCCCCAGCTGGCTCATGTTCTGCCGGGCCGACACCCCCTCGGTGGTCAGCATGATGTTGAAGTTCAGTGAAAGCTGGTTAAGAAAGGTTATTTTGGGCATCAGGAAGATGCGTCCGGTGGAGGAAGGCCTGCGCGATTCCCGGCCCGAGATTCCATAGAGCTCTCCATAGGCCCCGACCTGGCCGGTGATTTTTACGCTACGCTGGATGAAGCCGTCATCGGTTCCGGTAGTATCTGCCGTTGTCTGGGCAACCGCGGATGAAATCCCCACGAGCAGCAGGACAAGAAACCATGCCAGGCGATATGTTTTCGATATGTTCATCAACATCATTTATCAAAAGGAGATCAAGGTGATTGCCCACCGGTGTTCACCTCTCGTTGGGTGCTCAGTTTCGATTGCGCGCCGCTCCTCATTTTCACTTTAACGGCATATCGGTAAATCTTGCCGGTTTGAATAGTTCGGTCGGTGAACTGTCGTTGATCGCCCGGTAGCGCCTTATAAGACTCGGGGACTCCGTTTCCATTTGCCCGGTAAATCACAAAGTAGTATTCCTCGTCGATTGCATCGCTGTAGGTCCACCTAATTTCGATCACTTTGCGGGAGCTGTCATAATCAACCGATGTGAGCTGAGGCTGTTTCCTTATTCCCGTATCGTAGGGACGAGCCTGCACAGTCGAGGCAAATTTGGAGCGCAGCCCCGCGCTGTCCACCGCCTGAATGCGGTATCGATACCGCGTGTTAGGAGACACGGCCGTGTCGGTATAGGAGCGGATCGTTCGAGACAGACCGGCCAGGGAATCCCATGAAGCATCGGCCGACGCTGCACGCCTGTAGAGCACCTGTCGCATCAGATCTTTACTGGGACTGATATTCCACTCCAAGGTCACCGTGCTGTCGGTTACAGAAACATCTGAAAATACCGACGGCACCGGCGGCACGATATCGGGTCGCTCTAGCTTCAGCAGATCCGAAAACTCCGATTGGTTATGCCGTTCGTCGATGGCGGCAATACGATAGTAAATCGATTTGGTAAGGGTCTTGATCGCAATAGAATCGGTATAGACGGTGTCACGAACGATCATGGAAGTGACTGTGGAAAACTCGTGGGTCGGATCGTTGGCATATAACAGCCGGTATCCGATTATATCCTCCTCCGGACCGAGGTCCCAGGCCAGTTGAACTGTACCGGTGGTATCGATTTTGCCGGTGAGCCCGGTCGGTTTAGAGGGAGGCACCCGGTCGATCAGCTCACCGTACGCGCCAAAAGAGGGGATTGCATTGCCGGCTGTATCAACGGCAATCACGAAATACCAAGGGCGGTCCGTCGAAGCGGAGGAGTCCACATAACTACGCGCATAGGCCGGTAGCGGCTCCTCCATCAGGCTCTGAGAGGACTCAAAAGTC
>JAWVYR010000019.1:0-18184 GCA_033722635.1 Balneolaceae bacterium
GCCCAGAAAATGGATTCCGCCGTAGCGGTGTTGGATAGGAGAGAAATGATGGGTACGCTTTTGCACCTCTTCGATCTGTTCCTTTAGTTCTAAAATTCGGTTGTCTCCCCCTGATCTCAGACGGATCACCTCTCCGCCGGCGCCGAACGCCAGGTCGCGATCCGGTTTTTCCCAGTAGAAGTTGAAGGTATCCTCCCGTCCCAGCACTTCCACGCAGGCCAGCGGATCCACCGGTTCGATCCGGTAGGTGATCGAAACGATTTTATCTCCGTCCGCTTTAGTGGCAACCTCTCCACAAAAATTTTCAAAGGCGTCGGATTCCAGCATGCTATGGAGCAGGTCGGCGGGATTCTGTCCGGTTTTGGCGTCAGTGTCAAACATCAAAGCGATGGATTTTTCAGATTTTCACTATTTTCAATATAAATTGAAAATTAGAATTTATCTACATTTCCCCATACCGATCATTGATCCTACATTTGATTTGCATTAATTGCCCAAGTTTTCGACTATACAACACGGAGTTCGGCTAAGACGGTTATTTGCAAAAGGGAATAAAAATCAGCACCCAAAGCATATAATTACCCCATGGTTACACTAAAGCCATTCGACCTTCAAAACGTCGCTATTCATCATAAATGGAATAATGACGAGGAACTCAACTACTACGATTCCGAATACCCGCACCAGGAGGAGAGCTTCGAGTCATTTTTGAAGCGAATCAAATCGGTGCTGGACCGGGAGAATAAAACCGCCAATCTGTTTGAAATTCATCTGCAGAAAGATGACAAACTGATCGGCATTGTCGATATTCACGCGATCGATACCTATAACAGGCGCTGCTTTATCAACTGCACAATCGGAGACCGGGAATACAACCGCAAAGAGCACTCCGCCGATGCATTGAACCAAACGCTGTCATACTGCTTTGAGAAGCTGGAAATGCATAAGGTGGGCACCACCGCGTTTGACTTCAACCACGCCTGGATCGATACAGTTCAGGCCATAGGTTTTAAAAAAGAGGGTGAGCTACGCGAACATGTGCTCAAGAGGGGCGAGTTCCGTAATAAACTGATTTACAGTATTCTGGATCAGGAGTACCAGGAACAATCCGGGAATCCGATATCCGACCTGTCGTTCGCGCAGTAGGGTTATCGTGCGTCATCCTCTTCACCCGATTCAAACGGGTGATAGATGCCATATTCCCTCGGATCGTACTCGGCCAGATGAAAAAAGTGATCCCAGGCAGCCTCGCTTTTACCCTGGTCATCCACCCAGTTGGGATGGCTCTGTTTGATCAGGCCGACCGCCCGTTTGGCATACTCAATTCTGCGTTCCTGGTCCTCGATACGGGGCAGAGCCGCGATCAGCAGATCCAGGTTATGCCCGCAGTCATAGTCTTTCGGTTTTTCCTGTTCGATAAACATGCGATTGATGGTAGACAAATTGGACATTAGATTTGCAACACCTGAAGTTAAGGCATTTTCGTTTGTTCCTAAAATATAAAATCGACCCAAATTGCCCGCCCCCCATATTAATATTCGATGCTGCAGAGCGTTTTTGCTATATTAACGGGCTATCTGATTTTTTAATAAAAGAAGTGTAATTGCAGAGGATTCTATGTATTACAACTCGATACTGGAGGTGATCGGAGGCACTCCGCTCGTCAGGCTGAACAAGCTCACCGAAGATCTGCCGGGCACCATCCTGGCAAAAGTCGAATATTTCAATCCCGGTCAAAGTGTAAAAGATCGCATTGCGATCAAGATGATAGAGGATGCAGAACGGGAGGGAAAACTCAAGCCCGGTGGCACGATCATCGAAGGCACCTCCGGCAACACCGGTTTTGGTCTGGCCCTGGTGGCGGCTGTCAAAGGATACAAATGTATTTTCACCATGCAGGATAAACAGAGTAAGGAGAAGCGGGACCTGCTAAGGGCGCTTGGGGCGGAAGTTCGGATCTGTCCCACCGATGTGGAACCTGATGATCCCGAGAGCTACTACTCGGTGGCCCAACGGTTGAGCGAGGAGATTTCCAATTCATTCTATCCCAATCAGTATGAAAACATGAGCAATACCGAGGCCCACTACGAGACGACCGGTCCGGAGATCTGGGAACAGACCGAAGGCCGGGTCACCCATTATGTGGCCGGCATGGGTACGGGCGGAACGATATCGGGGGCCGCCAAATACCTGAAGGAGCAGAACCCGGATATCCGGGTGATCGGTATCGACAGCGTTGGGTCGGTGTACAAGCACTATTTTGAGACGGGGGAGTTTGACAAGGAGGTGATCCATCCCTATCTGACTGAAGGGATCGGGGAGGATATTCTGCCTTCAAACATGGATTTCGACCTGATCGACGAGGTGGTCCAGGTCAATGATGAAAATGCATTTCTTACCACCCGGGATTTGGCACAGAAGGAGGGACTGTTTATCGGCGGCTCCTGCGGCGCTGCAGTGTACGGGGCGATGGAATATGTGCAAAACAGCTCGTTCGGGAAGGATGACATGATGGTGATCATCCTGCCGGACAGCGGTACCCGATATGTATCCAAGATCTATAATGATGAGTGGATGCGGGAGAAAGGCTTTATCGATTAAACACCACGATTTGTACACATTATCTGTAAATTGTAACAAAAACGGAGCTGGTAGTCATGTCTGATGAACAACCGAATATCAATCAAAACCAGGTCGAGATCGAGATCCCTGAAGAGGAAGCGAACGGCACCTACTCAAATTTGGTGATGATTACCCATTCTCCTTCCGAGTTTATATTGGATTTCATCGCGATGATGCCCGGCGTCTCCAAGGCGAAAGTGGTGAAGCGCATGGTGCTGACCCCCGACCACGCCAAGCGGCTGGCCAAAGCGCTGCAGGAAAATATCACCCGGTTCGAGGATGAACACGGACAGATCTCGACGAAGGATCGCTTCGACATGCCCCTGAACTTCCGGGGGCCGACACCGGAAGCCTAATCAAGGCCTGACGCATGATCGAATTCCTGAAAAAACTGATCCACTTTCGCGACAGCGAGCTCACGGTCATCCTCCTCGATGACGAGGAGCCGGAGTCTACCCACACCTACCGGATCAAACCCTCGCAGCTGTTCGGGCTCTTCTACCTGACCATTGCCACGATGGTTCTGATCCTGCTGGTTCTCGTGATCTTCACGCCGCTCGGGAGCCTGGTGTACGACAAGGAGGATGAACAGCTAAGAAATGATGTGATTCAGATCTCCCAGCGGGTGGAAGCGCTGCAGGATTCACTGGAGACCCGCGACCGGCAGCTGAGTGATATTCAGCGGGTGCTGGCCGGCGACGAGGATACCACCTTTGCCATATCCGGCCGATTCAGTACCGGAGAGTTGAACCGCCCGGATCCCGAAGAACGGGAACTTTTGGAGGAGTCCGAAGTAAGGGTAGATGAGATGATATCCAAAAATGAGATCATCTTTTCCAGCGTACTGAACAGGGCACCCGAATTTCCGGCACCCTATCCGGTGGAAGGCAGGCTGACCCGGGGCTTCAACCAGGAGACCGGTCATTTTGGCATCGACATTGCCGCCCGGAAAGAGTCGCAGTTCAAGGCGATCGCGGATGGAACCGTGATCAACAGCGAATGGACGGTAAATTACGGTTATGTGCTGTATATTCAGCACAACGCCGGTATCATCAGTGTTTACAAGCATGCCAGCAGTGTTTCCAAAGAAGTTGGAGATATGGTATTTAAAGGTGATATTTTAGGTACGGTAGGGGATACCGGGGTGTTGAGCTCCGGTCCTCATTTGCATCTGGAAATATGGAATAATGGTGTGCCACAAGATCCCATTATGTATCTGCTAAAATCTTAAACCCTTACTATCCAAATGTTTAACAGTAACGATAAAAAATCAACGGTCGGAAAAGTGAAAACCAATTCAAGCGGAACGAATAATCTGCCATCGGTCAATATGATCAGCGAAGGTACCTCCGTAAAGGGTACCCTGAAAACTAAAAATGATATCCGCATTGCCGGAAATTTAGACGGTGAGGCGATCGCCGAAGGAAAGGTGATTGTCTCATCCACCGGAAAAGTGGATGGCAATATCCAGGCGGTGGATGCGGATGTCGCCGGACATGTGGATGGAGAGATCCGCGTCAGCAACAAGCTGATCCTTCGTCAGGCTGCCACGGTCGAGGGGGATATCTTCACCAAGTCGCTGCTGGTGGAGGAGGGAGCCCAGATCAACGGTGCCTGCCACATGAACGAATCGGGCGGCACGGATTTCAGGAAAACCTCCGAGAAACCGAAATCCGAGGTAGCCAAAGAGAAGGTTTCAGAACCTCAAAAAGTTGAGTGACCGGAATCTCCTTTCCAAATATAGTGAATACCTTTCCCTGGGGGCCGAGATAGCGGCTGCTATCCTGGTGCCCCTGTTGCTGGGATACGGGCTCGACATCTATTTCAACACCTCTCCCTGGCTTGTGCTGGCGGGTGCCCTGACCGGCATCATCAATGTGATGGTGGTGATCTTTCGGCTGGCCAAAAAGCTGGACCGCGAATAAAGACCCGGAAGATTGGATCCCGTATTCAAAACCTATTTCAGGAAAATCTTGATCATCGGCGGCGGTGTATTCCTGTTACTGCTCGCTTTGGGCCTGATGCTCCCGGAAAAATCCCTGGCCGCAGTGGTTCTTGGATATTTGCTGAGCTACCTGTTCGTGCTCAGCAATTTTTTTGTGGTGCGAAAAATGCAGATGGACGATCAGGGGCGTTTTTTGAAGCTGTTCTTCGGGGCCCTGGCCGTCCGATTCCTGGTGACACTCCTGCTCTTTGCATGGGTTCTTGTAGCACTAAAAATAGACCAAATTTTCTTTACAGTTAGCTTCATAATTTCTTATATTTTCTATTCTATAATCGAAATCATTTTTATAAATAAAATCCTGGAAAACCGGAAGAACAGTTGACTGATAGATGAAAAAGATCCTGCGTCCTCTTCTGCTTACCGTACTGATTTTGGTGTTTTCTTCCCCCGCTCTCAATGCCTTTTATCAAGATGATACCGAGGGATCGAAGGATGTTCCTATCGATGTGGTGGGGAAAGTACAGGATCACAACTATCTGACTGTGGCCGGCTATGAAATTCCGCTTCCCAGGATTTACTGGACCGAAAGCGGATGGTATTTTTTTCTCACTCCGCAACAGGCTGTCGAATCGGGAAAATTTGTCGAGGTGGAACACTCGCTGGTGCCGGCCGAAGAGACCCATATCCTGTTGGATCTCTCCATCACATCTCACCTGATGTATGTTTGGTTTGGCGTGGGGCTGACGCTCTGGATCACCTTTGCTATGGCCCGGCGATACCGCAGAGGGATCGGAAGGGAAACGGAGCCGAAAGGCTGGTTTCAGAATCTGTTCGAGATCACCTTTGTATTTGTCCGCGATGATATCACAAAAACCAATATCCCCGATGACAAGTATGAGGGATATGTCCCCTACATCTACGGAGTGTTTGTATCGATCTTTTTCATGAATATCTTTGGACTGTTTCCCTGGGGCACGACGGCAACAGCCGACATCACGGTGACGGCGACCCTGGCGGCAATCACCTTTGTGATCACGCAGTGGAGTGGAACAAAAGAGCACTGGGAACATGTTTTCTGGTTTCCCGGGGTGCCGGCATGGGTTCGGTTGTTCCTGACCCCGGTGGAGTTCATCGGTTTGTTCACCAAGCCGTTTGCACTGGCTGTTCGTCTTTTTGCAAACATGCTCTCGGGTAAGATCATGATCATCTGCGTGCTGGGATTGATATTCATCTTCGCCGAGTATTTCGGCAATCTGTTCGGCATCGGTGTGAGTCTGGTTTCGGTGCCGCTGACGGTGGCGCTGTATGTACTGAAGGCGTTTGTTGGACTGTTGCAGGCCTACATCTTTGCCCTGCTCTCGGCCGTCTTCATCGGCATGGCGGCAGAAAGCCATGAACATGAGCATGCCGAAGCGGAACACGCGTAACGATTTTATTATTCACCAAACACAAACGATAAATAAAATATAATACAGGTAGAAACTATGGGTTTATTAGCAGCTGGAATTGGAGCAGGAATCGCAGCCATCGGAGCCGGCGTAGGCATCGGCCTAATTGGTAAAGGTGCCGTTGAGAGTATCGCCCGTCAGCCGGAAGCATCCGGAGAGATTCGCGGGGCCATGATTCTAACCGCCGCACTTATCGAGGGTGTTGCCTTGATCGGTGCGATCGTCTGTATTCTGCTCGCTCTGCAGATCGGGCAATAACAAAAACTGAAACAGAACGGGGCTAGTATGTTCTTATTAGCAGCCGCCGGGAACGGTGGAGGTATCCTATCCTTTAATTCGGGTTTCGCCATCTGGGTGTTGATCACGATGGTGATCTTCATCTATATGCTGTACAAGTATGCGGTTCCTGTCATCATGGAAGCGCTCAAAGAACGCGAAAACCGTATCAAGGAATCACTGGAGTCAGCCGAAAAAGCGTTGGCCCGTGCCGAGCAGATCTCCAAGGACAACAAGAAGGCGCTTCGCGAAGCCGAGGTGAAAGCACAGCAAATACGCAAAGAGGCGATAGAGGAGGCGGAAATCCTGCGGGCCGAACGGATCGAAAAATCAAAGGAGGAAGCCGCCAGGATGCTGGAAAACGCCCGGGAGACGATCGAACAGGAGAAAAAACGGGCATTGCTCGAACTGCAGAACGAAGTGGCCAGGCTCGCTGTCAGGGGCGCATCCATCATACTGGATGCGGAGCTGGATGAGACAAAGAACAAAAAACTGGTTGACAGTTTCATCGAAGACCTCGCCAAAAACTAACAGAGATGTTTATCACCAAAGCAGCACGCAGATACGCCTCCGCGGTATTGGAACTGGCAGCGGAACGGGATGAAGTGCAGGAAATTCTGGGGGATATTCAGCTTATAAAGAATACCCTGGACGGATCCAACGAACTGCTCGTATTCCTACGCAGTCCGGTCATCAAGTATGATGATAAGGCAGGGGCATTGAAGATGCTGTTTGGCGACAAGGTTCAAGAGCTCACCCGGTTGCTTCTGGATCAGCTGGTACGGAAAGGGCGGATCCAGATTCTCGATCAGATTGTCGAGGCGTTTCTGAAAAAATACAATGAATATGCCGGCATCATAGAGATCGATGTGTACACCGCCAGACAGATAAAGGAAACTCAGCGAAAGGCGCTGCAGGAAGCCCTGGAGAGCAAGACCGGAAAAAAGGTGCAGATGCAGATCAAACTGGATGAATCCCTGAAAGGGGGGATGACGGTACGCATCGAGGATACGGTTATCGACGGAAGTGTAAAACACAAGTTGGAACAGCTCGAGGAGATGTTCCTAGCCGGTGCTGTTGAATAGTATTTCAAACCATTTAAAATACATGAATTCACATGAGTCAAGTCAGGCCAGATGAAGTAACCGCAATATTGAGAAAACAACTGTCCGGTTTCGAATCGGAGGCGGATGTCTATGACGTAGGTACAGTCCTGCAGGTAGGAGACGGTATCGCCCGTGTGTATGGGCTGTCGAAAGTGCAGGCCGGCGAGCTGGTGGAACTTCCCGAATCAAAGGATGAAGAGGGGAATCCGATGCGCGGCATGGTGTTGAACCTCGAAGAGGATAACGTAGGTATCGTTCTCTTCGGTTCCACCAGCCCGGTTGAAGAAGGCGATACGGTTCGGAGAACCCGGGAGATCGCATCGATCAATGTCGGCGACGGGTTGTTGGGCCGGGTGATCGATCCATTGGGCCGGCCGGTCGACGGCAAAGGGCCGATCACCGGAGATACCATGCGCCTGCCGCTGGAACGCAAGGCCCCCGGCGTCATCTATCGCGAACCGGTGAAACAGCCGGTGCAGACCGGTATCAAGGCGATCGATACCCTGATTCCGATTGGCCGTGGGCAGCGGGAGCTGATCATCGGTGACCGCCAGACAGGAAAAACCTCAGTTGCGGTCGACACCATCATCAACCAGAAGCGAACCCAGGATACCGACCACCCGGTGTTTTGCATCTACGTGGCGGTTGGCCAGAAAGGGTCGACTGTTGCCGGAATCGCCAATGCGCTGGAGCAGCACGGAGCCATGGACTACACGGTGATCGTCTCGGCGCCGGCCAGTGTGGCAGCCCCGATGCGCTTTATCGCTCCCTATGCCGGGGCGGCGATCGGTGAATATTTTCGGGATACCGGCCAGCATGCACTGGTGGTGTATGACGACCTCTCCAAACAGGCTGTCGCTTACCGCGAGCTCTCCCTGCTGCTGAAGCGGCCACCGGGGCGGGAGGCCTACCCCGGGGATGTGTTTTACCTGCACAGCCGCCTGCTGGAGCGTGCAGCCAAAATCATTGGCGATGATGAGGTGGCCCAACAGATGAATAACGTGCCGGAGCAGCTGCAGCCGGCGTTGAAGGGCGGTGGATCTATGACGGCTCTGCCGATTGTGGAAACACAGGCCGGCGATGTCAGCGCGTATATCCCGACCAACGTGATCTCCATCACCGACGGACAGATATTTCTGGATACCGACCTGTTCAACTCCGGGGTGAAGCCCGCGATCGACGTAGGTACTTCGGTGTCACGGGTAGGGGGAGCCGCCCAGGTGAAGTCGATGAAAAAACTTGCCGGAACCATGAAGCTGGATCTGGCCCAGTACAGGGAACTCGAGGCGTTTGCCAAATTCGGATCGGACCTCGATCCGACCACCCAGCGGCAGCTGAAGCGCGGGGAGCGAACCGTGGAGCTGCTCAAGCAGGATATCTATCAGCCGCTCTCCGTGCAGGAGCAGATCGCTCTGCTGAAGATCAACAGTGAAGGGCTGCTCGATGAGCTGAAAGTTAATCAGATCGAGGAGTTTGAACAGAACTTCCTGGAGATGGTCAACGCGAAATACGATGATGAAATGGAGCAGCTGGGTGAAAGCGGTACACTGAGCGACGAGTTCGGCGAAAAGCTGATGGATGCCGCCCGCTCGGTGATCGATCAGATGCTTGCCACAGCGGAACAGGAAGAGGCTCAAGAAGCATAAAAGGTACAGATGGCGAATCTTCGCGAAATACGCAATCGGATAGAATCGGTTAACAATACACAGCAGATCACCCGGGCCATGAAGATGGTGGCCGCGGCCAAGCTGCGCAAAGCCCAGAATCGCATCGAGGAGACGCGTCCATACGCCTTCAAGATGAAAGAGGTGGTGGCGCGGCTGGTCAACAATGCGAAGGGCGACAACGTACTGCTCCGCAAACCCGAAGAAGTGCGAAATGTACTGCTGATTCTGGTCAGTTCGGACCGTGGGTTGTGTGGCGCATTCAACAACAACCTCTTTAAGGTGGTGGAATCGCATATCCACGGCCCCCTGAAGGATTATCATAAAAGCGGAAATTTGTCGTTATTGTGCATAGGAAAGAAGGGTATGAAGCATTTCAAGAAGCGGGGATATACCCTTTATGACCAACACCCCGGATTTTTTGATGATCTTTCTTTTAATGTTACCGCAGATGTGATGCAGGATGCGATCGGGTTGTTCGAGAGCGGCCAATTCGATGAGGTTCATCTGGCCTACAATGAGTTTAAATCGGTGCTGGTACAAAACCGTAAAATTGAAAAACTGCTGCCGATAGAACCGGATTCGCTGGTCGATTCGAAAGAGTCGGCTGACGATCTGATCGATTATATTTACGAGCCGGATCCCAACCAGATCCTCGACCAACTGCTTCCGCTGCACCTGAACATGCAGCTCTGGAAGGCCGTGCTGGATTCCAACGCCGCCGAGCAGGGTGCCCGCATGACGGCGATGGACAACGCCACCGAAAATGCCGAGGAGCTTGAACAGGATCTCAGACTGGAATACAACCAGGCCCGGCAAAGTGCTATCACCACCGAAATCTCCGAGATCGTTTCCGGTGCACAGGCACTGCAGGAATCTTGATCATGTAACGGGAGAGATGGCAGAGTGGTCGAATGCGGCGGTCTTGAAAACCGTTGACCCGTTCTGCGGGTCCGGGGGTTCGAATCCCTCTCTCTCCGCTCTCAGCCCCATCCCCATTAGGGAGGGGCTTTTTTTATTCATGGGATATCAATAAATAATTGGACGCCCCTCGCGTTTAGGGCCTAAATTCTTCACCAAAAACCCACTAATATGGCTGCTCAACATATTCGAATCTTCTGCATCACCCTGGGATTATTATTCGCGGCGACAACAGGCTTTGCCCAAATCGATACCGTAAACGTTTCCTTGGAGGAATTCATCGAACGGGGATTGGATAATTCGGGCCAGGTCGAGTTTGAACGCCAGAAAGTCCGCCTTGCTGAAAACCGGGTGGACCAAGCCCGGTCGAGGCGTATACTGCCGACTTTTGAGCTGAACACCCAGCACGGGGTTGTCCCTGGGGTGAAGAGCAACACCAACCTTCCGGATGATGAACTGTATCTCGATCCTGACCTGGAGAACGACTGGAACAACTGGGCGATCTTCACCCGTGCAGAAGTGAAGGGGATCCAGCCGATTTTTGCATGGGGGGCTTTCAACAGCGCGATGCAGGCTGCCAAGGCCGGGGCGGTTGCGGCCCGCGAGCAGTTTCAGGCGGCCCGATCGGTGGTGGAGGTGCGCTTATATGAGCTCTATTACAGCTACCTGCTGGCATCCGAAGTGAATCACCTGCTGGAGGAAGCCCAGAACAAAATCGACGAGATCGAGCAGAAGATCGAGGAACGACGGGAAGAGGGCAGTGGTGAACTGGATGAGTCGGACTATTTCAAATTCAAGGTCTTCAAATCGGAATTCGCAATACGCGCTGCTGAGGTCAGGGAGAACACCCGGTTTATTGAAGAAACATGGAACTACGTGCTGAAAGCCGATTCGAATACCACCTATCTGCCGGAAGAGCTCTTCCTGGATCCGGTGGCCAACAAGATACAGTCGCTCAATTTCTACCAGCAGCAGGCCCTGGCCGAACGCTCCGAGCTCAAAGCGGCCGACGCCTCTATCAAGGCTGCCAAGGAGGGAATCGACTTTACCAAATCGCAGAATCTGCCCATGTTTTTTCTGGGCCTGACCGGCAGTTTCGCCGATACCCCGAATCGCCCTCGCCAGGATAATCCGTTTATCATCAACAACACCAATTATGCCTCGGCGGCGGTAGGTTTCGGAATCCGGCAGAATCTAAATCTGTTTAACATAAAATCAGATATCGAGCGAAGCCGGATACAGTATAAACAGACTCAGTACCTGAAAGATGCGGTGACCGACGGCATCATGCTGCAAATAAACGAACGCTACAGAAATGCCAATCTCTCTGAGGTTAAAGTAGAGAAAACCGACGAGGCGTGGGTTACCAGCAAGAAATGGCTGCGGCAGGAGCAGCTGGACTATGATTTCGGCATGGGCGATACCAAAGACCTTATTGATGCGATGAAAAAGGAACTTGAACTTCGTGTGCAGCTTAAACGCGAGATTTTCCAGTTCAATAAAGATATGGCGGAGTTATACAATTCGGCCGGTTTGTCCGTTATATCGCTGAAAACGAAGTAGACAAAAACACAGACGGCTTATGAAGTACGACCTGAAGATATACTTGTATCCGTTGCTGCTCTTGATCTTGCTCGGTACAACCCCGGTCGACAGCGAAAGCATGACCGTAGATCGGGACAGCAGCGAGATAAGGCAGCTGCTTGAGCAACGAGATCGCGAGATCAAAGAGCTGCTGGGGCCCGAGGGCACCGACTATACCCAACAACAGCGCGATAAGCTCAAGGATATCATCAACGGCATTATCGACTACCGGGCCATGGCCCGATACGCACTGCAGCGTACCTGGGACACGCTCTCCACCGATCAGCGCGATAATTTTGTAGATCTCTTCTCGACCATCGTCAGGGACCAGTCGATGAATAAACTCGACATATACCGGGCCGATGTGGTATATAAAGAGATTGAGGTGAACGGCGACAGCGCGAGGGTGAACACCACCGTGACGATCGACCGGGTACGTACACCGGTGATATATCAAATGGTTTATGAAAACAGTCCAGGTACATGGATGGTGCACGACATGGTGATCGATGATGTATCCACAGCCGCATCCTATAGAAGGCAGTTTCAAAACATCATACGCAAGAAAGGCTACCAGCATCTTGTGGATGTGCTCAAAAAACGGGCATCAAGATAATTTTTCAGTTCAATCAATAACCTCCTATATTCCTGCCAAACCAATTTCTCATGCTTCGTTCTTTAGAAAAAAACAGCGCGTTGGCTGAAGAAGGGTACATTTACACGACATACGGCCATCCGAAATACCTGAAACACGCGATCGCTTCTGTGGCGTCGCTGCGCAGGTACGACGATGAACGGCCGGTGGCGCTGGTATGCGATAAAAAGCATAAGGATATACTGCATGAATACGGACTGTCGGAGATCTTCGACCTGGTCCGGGAACTCGAGCCCGAACGGGCATCGATTGTGGGATTCAAGCACAATTTGCAGGATTACCTGTTTTTCGAAAAAAACTTGTTCATGGACAGCGATATCGTCTGGTGCAAGAATCCGGATCCCCTTTGGCAGTCATTCATTCCCTACGATTTTACTATCACCGGCACCCAGGTGTCCGATAACTTCTTCGGCGGACCGAAAAATTTCGGGGTGGTCAAAGATGTGCTGTTAAAAAGGAGGGAACGCACGCTGAAGCGTTTCGGGCTCACCTACCTGAGCAGGGTGCAGACCGGGATGATCTTTGCCAGCGACTATGCCCTCACCCGACGGGTTTGCGAACTCGCCAAGTATATGCTCAGCAGGAAGGATGATACCCATTTCAGGAGCCGGAAATTCGAGCAGGGCCGCAGCGAGGAGTCCTGTGAATGGAGTCTGGCGATGGCGATGTCCAAGTTGAATGTGCCGGTATACCCATGGTTGCAGGGACATACCAGTCCCCAGCTGGATTATATAAAGGATCTGACCTCACATGATCCCGACTTTGAATATGTGGTATGTAAATACTACTGCGACCGTTTCGTAAATAATTTCAGAGGCATCAAATCGAATTTTTTCAGGAAACTGCTTACCTGGTTCTTTTCCAAATTTCCCGGAAAAGGCGATTATCTGCTGACTACGCCCTTCTGCCTTCATTTCGGGTGGTATCATCAGAAGCAGCCGTTTTTCGAGTTTGCGGAGCGAACCTGGAATCAGATAAAGAGCGACCGGAACAGGGATCTGCTCTCTTCCCGTGACCGTATCGATCGGGCTTCTGTATCCTGACCGGATTCCTGCTGCATCCCAATGGATCAACCGCAGAACCGGGAATAGCCACAAAGTGAATCCCACGCCAAAACTATGTTCCGATTCCGAAAGGCCCGGCGATTTTTTATCCTTCCTGCGGTGAAATGACTTGTAAAAATTGGGTTGCAGATGTACCTTTCGCACGAATCATTTTAAAATCGGTATTTGCATGTTAGATAAAGCGATCCGCCTTTTGCTGAGCCTGCTGCTGGTCTATGCTGTGCTGGTTTCCACCCACCTCGGAGAGTTCTGGCCCTTCAGTATTTTTCCCATGTTCTCCAAAGCCGGCAATCCCTGGACCCGTGCGCTGGTGCGTGAGGTGCCACCTTCCGATACGCTTCGGTGGGAAGCGGTTTATGAGCTGGATAAATTGCCCGGTAAACCTTTTGCGATGAATCAGGTGGGTATCAATACCAATGATCTGGCCAACTTTGTATCAAAAAACAAACAATGGAGCCGGGATAAAATCGGCGGTATGAGGAGCTACTTCAGGAGCCGGCTCGATGACCAGGCATTTATCGTCTATAAGGTACAGGGACGGCTCTCCAGCGCCGGCGGGGATTCGGTCATCGTGGAATATATGCCGCTGCTGCTGATGAAACCGGATACCACCCTGGTGAATCCCAATATTTGACGGCTATGATAAAGCGTTTTTTTAACAACCTGTTCCGCCTGGATGCCGAGGAGACCAAAGGGGAGTACCTGTTTCACAGGATCTTCGAGACGATTGTTATCTACCAGGTCATCTACTACGCATGGACCTGGGGGGTCTATCTGCCCAGGCTCGGGGAGATGATCCTGCCGCTCGGCATCGCCAACTACCTGGATGTGTCCTTTATGTTCAGCCCCTCTTTTGCATACGCCAATGCCCTGTTGATAACCCTGTTTGCGGTGATCGGATATATCCGGAAATGGCGCTACTCCTACCTGGCTGCTGTTCTGCTGATGCACCTTCATTATGCTGCCCGTTTTTCCCAGGGAGAGATCTCGCACGGTTCGAATTTTACCGGGCTGGCCCTGCTGGTATTTGCCCTAGCCTTCGCCTTTTTTAAAGAGGATGCCAAACGGCGCCGGGTGGCATTCGGGATGTTCCTATTTTTTGTAGGGACCGGGTATACCTCTGCGGCCTGTTCCAAGTTGATCGGCACCGGTATCGGCTGGATCGACGGGCGGCACCTCTATCTGTGGATCGGAGAACGGGCGGTCGACAAGCTTTCCCAGAACGGGCAATTTGATCTCAATTTTCTGCAGCAATTGATTTTAAGCAACCAAACGCTGGCCAGCCTGATCCTGTTTTTCGGCTTGGCGAGTGAATTTCTGGGTTTCCTCATGTGGTTCAGAAAGACCCGGTGGGTGGAGGGCACCATGCTCATCGCGATGCATATCGGTGTCTCTCTCTCGATGCGCATCGCTTTCAACTCCTACCTGATTCTGTTGATCGTCATCAGCTATCCCTGGCATCGGCTGTTGGACCAATTGCTGGCCCGATGGCCTGATTCGGTGGTCAACCGGTACCTTGAACAGAAAGTCGCTGCAACTCCCTAACTATCCGGCCTTTCGGTTTGTTCTGCATCGCTGCTCATCAGGGAGAAATCGGGTTTGGGGTCCTCCGGATCCGGTACGATATTGCTTTGTTTTAGAAAATGAGACAGCCCGAAAAATATGAAGTTGCTCACCTTGTTCAGCACGGTACGGGCCACCAAGATGCCGGCAATCGCACTGGTTGAGACTGCCAGGCCCTTCGCCATGCTGATACCCATGCCTGTGAAAATAAGATCCTGGTTGGGCAGGAATGGGATCCGGGTCAACACGATCTCTACGGCGATATAGGTGAACCAGATGTAGAGAGGGATATCGGGCAGCACCACATAGTACATCAATACATTGAAGACCTGGCCCAGCAGCAGCCGGAAGTTTTGAATACCGAATATCTTGTAGGCGGTTTTCATCGGCATGGTGATCACCACCCGGCGAAACTTGACGAATACACCAGCCGCTATCAGAACCAAAACCGCTCCCCCGATCAGATACACCAGATTCTGTTTGGCCACCCAATCCAGAATCTTGATCTGGTCGGCGTAGAGGAATACCGACAGCAGCAACAGGGAAATGAAGGTGGAAGCGATGGAGGAGATGATGTTGTTATCCTTGATAATCTTTATGATCTCCGATTCCTTCAGATTCACCGTTTTCCGTGCCCAGAGGTAGAAATAAAATTCTCCGGAGTAGCCGAGCACATCCTTGTTGTAGACCCGTTTGAGCAGAAAGGCCGGGATAGAATGAAGCGAGTCAAACGACCAGGTGATCCGGTAGATCAGCACCTCGAAAAGGGGCAGCTGAAAATAGATCAGGATAAACAGCAGGTAAAACCATGGAGTGGTGGGAAGGGAGGTCCAGACATTGCTCCACCCGATATTGGTCAGTTCGATGAACAGCCATACCAGTACTCCCAGATTGATAATCCGCTGGCTCCATTTCAGGATCGTCTTTCCCAGCTCGGTCTGCATAAACCGGGTTATTTTCCCCGGCCATTCCCTTATATTCATCGGTTAGTGCAGAAAATGGATTTGTTCATTATAGATCGCTAAATATACAGTTTATTTCACTAGACCATAAATCCTTGCCAAAATCATTCCGATCGATGAGAACCGCACTGATCACCCAGGATTTTCCACCCGAGGTGGGAGGGATCGAAACCTATTCCTATGAGCTCTCCCTGCGGTTTTTCGAGCTTTTCGAGGAGTTTCTGGTCGTCGCCCCTGCAAAATCGGATGTGCAGCAGGTCGACCGGAAGCTGGATTTTAGTGTGCAGCGGATACCGGTCCCCAATACCTGGTTGGGATGGGGAGCGATCACCGTTTTACCCCCGGTGATCAGGAGAAAAAATATCGATACGCTCTTCCACACCCAGTGGCAGACCCTCCCGGTTTCCTGGTTTATGAAGCGCAACGGTTTGATCGAGACGGTTGCGGTTGCTGCTCATGCCCGTGAGCTGCTGTTTAACCCGTTTGAAGGTGTTGATACGCTGGCGGCATCCTACGAACAGTATATGCGGTGGCTCCTGTCAAAGGGCGATCTGTTTTTCCCGGTCAGCCGTTATACCGCCGGGCTACTGATTGAAAGGGGGGTGGATGCCGCAAATATCGAGGTGGTGGGCAACGGCACCAATCCTGATTTTTTCTATCCCCGGGATGCATCCGACCTGCGTAAAAAACTGGGAATCGAAAACCGCAGGGTTGTGCTGACCGTCTCGAGGCTGGTTGGCCGCAAGGGGATCGACACCGTCTTGAGGGCGCTCCCCCGGGTGATACAGCAATTTCCCGATCTCATCTACCTAGTCGCCGGTGAGGGCGAAGAGGAGAGACCTCTTAAAGCGCTGGCCGGGGAGATGGGATTGGAGAACCATGTGGCGTTTCTCGGCAGGATACCGTATGAACAGCTGCCGTTTTATTACAGCCTTTGCGATCTCTTTGTGATGCCTTCAAAATATACTCCACCCGATGTGGAGGGATATGGCATCGTATTTCTGGAGGCCAATGCCTGTGGCAAACCGGTGATCGGGGCCGATACGGGAGGCATACCGGACGCCATCGTGGATGGGGAAACCGGGTTTTTGGTGGAGCCGGAACAGCCGGAAGAGCTTGCCGAAAAGATGACTTGGCTGCTGGAGAATCAGGAGCTGGCTCGTAGGCTCGGGAAGAATGGAATGCAGCGAGTGAAAAAAACAGCCAATTGGAATGCTGTGGCCCAAAAACTGTTTGATAAATTGATTTGAATAAAGGTCGGATCTCGTCGTTTACTCGGTGAGCTGATGAATCGAACTAAAAAGCTGTAGGATCAACATTCCGGGTTTCAGCAGCCGATCGGCGAGTGTCTAAAATTTGATGATTGAAATCCGTATAATTGAAACGGTTTATTAACGCCATATAGGGCAGTACCGGGTATCCGATGAGAAAACTTCTACAATTTATGCGACCGCTGATCAAATGGGATTGTCGCCACCCCTTTCTGGTCGTTGGAATCTCCCTGGTGCTGGCTGCTGTTGCCGGATACTTTGCCCTGCAGCTATCGATCGATACCGATATCGCCAACCTGCTTCCCAAGAATAACGAATATGTGACGTCGCTGGAAAAGCTGCAAAATACGGTGGGCGGTGAACAGCCTATGCAGGTAGCCATCAAATCCCCCAGTTTTGAAGCCAACAAAGAATTCGCTGCCGTCCTGATCGACCGGAGCATGGAGCTTTACTATGACAAGGCGAATAACTTTTTCTTTGAACGCGCTGAATTTAAGAAGGATACCGAGATCCTGAAAGACAATGCGCTGTACCTGGCCACCCACCGAGAGCTGGAGGAGGTCAAGTCGTTTCTTGAAAAGGAGATTCAGGAAGCCAAAGAGGAGGCTAACCCGTTTTTCATCGACCTGGAGGAGGATGAGGAGACCGCCGATGACGGCGGGGATATGGACCGTTTTGAAGAGACCTACCAGGCGCTGATCCCTTCGGAATATCCGGTGAACGAGGACAGCACCGTGATGGTGATCAACTTCTATCCGACCGGATCCAAGAGCAATCTCACCTACCTGCGGGATATGTTTGCCGCATATGATTCGCTTCTGACAACGATGCAACCGGCACAGTATCATCCGGAGATGGAGGTGCTTCACGGTGGACGGCTACAGCGGCACCTGAACGAAATCGACTCGGTCATGAGCGATGTATTCAACAGTTTCGCTTCCGGCATCTCCGGTGTGATCCTGCTGGTGATCATCTATTTTTCCAGCAAGAAATATCTGAACTATCGAAGGGGTGAGGAGGCGGATCAGAAGCATGGCATCTGGCATCATATCCTGCGCACGCCCGTTCCGATGCTGGTTATCGGCATACCGCTGCTGATAAGC
>JAWVYR010000020.1:0-17589 GCA_033722635.1 Balneolaceae bacterium
ATGCGGCCATGCCAAACCCCCGGTATATGTAGATGCCGTTCAATGCCAGGCCAAACAGAAATCTGAATAAAAATGTGCCGACCGTAAATGGATCACCGAATACACCGATATAATGTACCCCGCTGAAAATGAGGGCGGCGATGACCATGGCAGTTGCCGAGGCAAGCCACTTTTTATCGATAATCCACTGGGTCAGGTAGAGCAGTGCCGATACCAAAAGTACCCTGAAAAATAACTCTTCGTAGAGTCCCGCTCCGAGGGATAGCGCAATCTGTTGCAGTACCGAAAGCGAATCGATGGGATTCTGCACGGCCATCTGGAGCAACCCTTCAATGGTTTCCGAAATCAGCAATGCCAGAAAGAAGGCATAGATGGTGGCTTCGGCGAGCATGGTCATGAAGTAGGAAAAGCGCAGGGTCTTCAGGCGGTCCCGCTCTCGGTAGAGGACAAAGATGCCCAGCAGCGCCACGATGATCAGGGTGATCGAAAGCAGGTCTTTACCGAGATAGGAAAACAGTGTTTTGATCCATACATCCACCGAGATGCGGACAACCTGGTCGGAATTGGGCTGTGATACAAAAATAAGCACTTCATAGAGCAGCAGCAGCGGCAGACTGATCAGATAGCTGTAGAGAAGGCTATGGGTTGCGTTGAAATAGGATCGGATGGATTCTGCAGGGCGGCTCATTGATCCTTGTATATCTTAACTGAGGCGGAGTCAGCTTTATGAAACCCCATCGCCCGGTAGGCGGCTCTTGAAAGTTTCAAACCGTCGCCCGAGATGCGGTCGTTGATACGTACATATACGCCCCGGTCCCGGCCAGGTTTCTGAATAAATATCACATCGCCGATAGCGATATTGGAGTGAGCAGCGGTGAGCTGATCGGGATTATAGAGTTCGCCGCTGGTCGTGGTGGATCCCACATCCGTCGAATCATAAACGGTCACCGAAACCGATCCCAGATCTCTCAGATTGGCATTGATGCGGTAGGGATTCTCGTAGTTGCGGGTAGGGGGTGCCAGCACGGTGATCTGCTGACCCGTCATAAACCGGTCTGTATCCAGATCCGGATTCAAGGCACGAAACTCCGATTCATCCATATTGAACCGTTCAAGCAACGACTGCAGGGATTGTGATTTGGAAATGCGGTGCACGATAAATTTGCCCTGAGGAGAGGATTCCTCGGTGTTGTCAGCGACAGACGGTGCACTCTTCACTTCCCGCACTGTCAGCCGCTGGCCAACTCGTATTACATTGGATTCTAGATCATTCAGCTGTTTGAGTTCCTCGAGGGTCATGTTATGCTCGCGGGCGATCTGATAAAGAGTGTCCCCGCTTTTCACGATGTAGTAGGTGTTGGCACTGGTTGTCGTGTTGACCACGATAGAGCTGTCGCCCCCCTCTTCATTGGTGCCCGGGTAGACGGTCAGTTGTTGGTCCACCGTTAGGTTGTTGCCGGAGAGCTCATTCCAGGATTTCAGCTCGGCAATACTGACGTTATACTGCTTGGAGATGGAGAAGAGTGTCTCCCTGGGCTGGACGGTATGGATCACCGGTTCGTTAGAGCCGGCGGCAGTAGACCTTATAACCAGCTCCTGCCCCACCGCAATCTGGTTGCTGGTGAGATTGTTCCATTTTTTCAGGTTATCAACGTTCACATCATATTGGCGAGCGATACTGTAAAGGGTTTCACCCTCCTGCACCGTATGCGTCACCCGGTTTTGCTGGGCCCATGCATTTTTCGACAGGCTGCTTAACGCCAATAACAGCAGAACACCAATTAGTACGATTATAACTCTTTTCAGCATATTCATCATTACCTACTCCATATCCTCTTTCAGCTGCTGCAGGGCTTCCTCCAGTTCTTCCCGGGTCCGTTTCTCATCTTTCATTTCAGCTAGCTGCAGTCCCTTTTCAAAACTTTTTTGTGCTTTCTCCAGTTCGCCGAATCGTTGATATAGTTTTCCAAGATGATAATAGACACCCAGATACTCCGGATCCTGCTTACGGATCGACTCAAACAGAACCCGGGCCCGATGAAGCTCATTTTTTTTCATGAACTCCAGTGCCAGGGCGAATTTCGAGAATGAATCCCCCGGATTCTGTTTGACGAACCTGGCCAGCGTCCTGATTTTTTCTGTTATCTCTTCCATCGGTTTTACCTAACGAACGTGGATCATCTAAAGGTATTACAATACTTGAACATTCCTGAAGTGACCCTATTCTCAATGGCTCTCAGGATATCGTTCTTCGATCTCGGAGATTGAATCGCCTCCGAACTTTTCCAGAAAAGCATTGGCAAGAACCGGAGCGATCACATTTTCGATCACCACCACCGCTCTCGGCAGTGCGCAGACGTCGCTTCGTTCGTAACGGGTGTCGACCTCCTTCTTGGATTCCATATCCACCGTCTTGATCGGGTTGATCATCGTGGGGATCGGTTTCATCACCCCGCGGATAATGAGTGGCATGCCCGTGGTTACGCCGCCTTCAAATCCTCCCAGCCGGTTTGTTCTTCGGCGATAATCTCCGTTTTCGTAGGTAATCTCATCATGCACTTCGTGGCCCGGTTTTTCTCCGCCTTCAAAACCGATGCCGATCTCCACTCCTTTCATTGCCTGGGTACCCATGATCGCCCGCGCCAGGTTGCCCTCCAGCTTACGATCCCAGTGGACATAGCTTCCCAGGCCGGCCGGCAGTCCGGTGACGATCACCTCGTAGTGCCCGCCGAGAGAGGTCCCCTCTTTGCGGCGAATTTTGATCTCTTCGCGCATCTTATCGCTCAGATCGGGATCCAGGCACCGCACCTCCGACTCATCGGCGGCGCGGAAAATCGTTTCTGCTCCCATCTCGAGCATGGGATCCACCCGGTCTCTCACATCGCTCCAGGGATCATCGTACCCGATGCTGCCGATGCGAATGACATGGCTTCCGATCTCGATGCCGAAATGTTTAAGGAATTTTCGTGCTATTGCACATAATCCCACCCTCATGGCGGTTTCCCGGGCGCTGGATCGCTCGATAACGGGACGTATGTCGCCGAAACCGTATTTCTGCACACCGGTCAGATCCGCATGGCCCGGACGCGGAATGGTGATCGGCTCTACATCCGCACCATCTCCCTCTTTCGACATCACCTTCGGCCAGTTGGCGTCATCTTTTTTGTACGCTTTGTTGGGAAGTTGCAGTGCGATGGGGCTACCCATCGTTTTACCGAATCGTACACCGGAGAGGATCTCCGCCATGTCCTTTTCAAATGCCATCCGCCCGCCACGGCCATATCCCTTCTGCCGCCGGGCCAGGTGCAGGGCGATCTCCTCCTCTGCCAGCGGCAGGCCGGCGGGAATACCCTCGATGATACCGGTCAGGGTGGGTCCGTGAGATTCACCAGCAGTGAGATATCGAATCATAATAAACTGCCTGCAGTTATTGCGCCTATCTGTCGCTCAGACTTACCTTGTTGAGATAATCGTGTTTTTTAACCCGTTCATGCAGCGAACGGTGATCCTCGCAGCCCTCGCTACGCAACTCATCGATGCGCTCGGCTTCACCCAGTACAATAAGCGAATCCCCGACATCGATGCGATCATCACTTCCGGGATTGAATGTGATGGAGGCGTTATCACTGTGGATAATGGCGATGATGACGACAAAGTATTTTTGCCGGATTTTTGCCTCCGCGAGGGTCTGGCCGGCGAGCTCCGACCCTTCAAATATTTTCACCTCGTCGAATACATGATCCTGTGAAGTGCCTCCGAGGATGCGGTCCATGAACCGGTCGACATGCGGGCGGAGAATTACGTTGGCCATGCGGTCGGCGCCGATCTCATAGGGAGAGATCACTTTGTTGGCCCCGGCCCGCAGTATCTTTTTGGTGTTTCTGTGCTCGTTGGTGCGGACCAGTATGAATATCCGGTCGTTCAGTTCACGGGCGATCAGTGTGACGAACACATTGTCCTGGTCGCGCGAGAGGGTACAGATCAATCCCCGGGCCCGCATAATACCGGCGTCGATGAGGGTTTCCTCTTCCTGTGCATCGCCCTCCACATAAAGCAGTCGGTCCCGTTTTACCCGCTGTATCGCGGATTCGCGGTTCTCCACCACCACCAGCGGTATTTCGGCATCCTGAAGCACCTCGGCGATTCGGTGGCCGATACGCCCGTATCCGCAGACAATGTAATGGTTTTCCATCTTTTCCAGCTGTTTCTTCATGGCTCGTTTGAGAAATATTTCGCTTTCAAATAACAGTTGTGTGGTTTGGGAGGCTATGTAGGAGATCACGCCGATACCCATGACGAAGAGTACCATGGTTAAAATTCTTCCGGTATCGGACATCCGGCTTACCTCCCTGAAGCCGATCGTGGTGATCGTAATAAAAGTCATGTAGAATCCATCAAAGAAGCTCATGTTCTCGATAAAATGGTACCCGATGGATCCCAGGGCAAAAATCACCAGCAGTATTCCGGAAGCAATCAGTATCCGGAATACGATTACATTATCGATGATATCGTTGAATACAGTTCGCACGAAGCAGTATTGCAGCCTTTATCTGAAATTCTTCAACAATATAGGTTAAAAAAGGAGTGTATGAAATGACAACCACCTTGAAATTTAATAGTTTCCATTGCCTGAAATCGGAATTTAGTGGATAAGCATGGAAGCGATCGAAAAATTTGGCCAGTATGCATTGCTGCTTTATCGTGCGCTGCGGTCTTCTTACGAGTTTAAAAACTACAAGCGAAACCTGGTAAACGAACTGGTAAAGATCGGATATGAATCGGTGCCCATCGTTCTGCTGGTGGGGGTGTTCACCGGTGCGGTGATGACGCTGCAGACAGCCTACCAGCTTGAAATAGCCTATGTGCCCAAGTCGGTGATCGGGTCGATCGTCTCCGAGTCGATACTTATCGAACTGGCGGCGGTGATCACCAGTCTGGTGCTGGCCGGAAAGGTGGGTGCCCGGATCGCCACCGAGCTGGGCACCATGCGGGTGAGCGAGCAGATCGATGCACTGGAGTCGATGGGATTCAACTCGATCTCCTTCCTGGTCGTGCCACGTGTGCTGGCCGGTTTGATCATGTTTCCGATCCTCTATATCGTGGCAGCGGTATCCGGCATCGTCGGCGGACTGGTGGCGGGGGTGGTCTCCGGCACGCTGCCCGCAGCGACATTCATGCTCGGGGCCCGCGAGTATTTCTTCCCATGGGATGTATCGTTCGGATTGTTGAAGGCGTTCGTATTCGGGTTTGTCATCACCTCGGTGGCCTGCTATAAGGGATATTACGCCACCGGTGGGGCCGAGGGGGTTGGCAAGGGTACTACACAGTCTACCGTTCTCGGATGTATCTATGTGCTTGTAGCCGATTTTGCACTCGCAGCTGTTTTACTCTAATGGACAACGAAGGATGATTGAGATAAAGAATCTGACAAAAAGTTTTGGTAACAACCTCGTCTGGGAGGATGTCACCTTCGATATCCAGGATGGGGAGACGGTTGCGATCATCGGCCGATCGGGCTGTGGCAAGTCGGTACTGGTCAAACACTTCAATGCGTTGATATATCCCGATTCAGGTGATGTGATTATCGACGGCAAGTGTGTTTTTGAACTTGAGTATGTTGAGCTTAGGAAGATGCGCCAGCGTTTCGGGATTCTGTTTCAGAGCTCCGCCCTTTTTGACTCCATCAACACCTTTGAAAATGTGGCTTTTCCGCTTCGATACTTTAGCGATTTAGGTGAAGAGGAGATCAGGAATAAAGTGGAAGAGTCGCTGGAGATGGTGAATCTCGGCGGGGTCAGCTCGAAGTCAACCTCGGAACTTTCAGGTGGAATGCGCAGGCGGGTGGCACTGGCCAGGGCTATTGTATTAGCCCCCGATTTCTTAATTTACGATGAACCGACATCCGGACTGGACCCCCAGACCTCCGAGGAGATCAACAAGTTGATCATTGCCATGGCGGAGAATCTTAAAATCACCTCGATTGTGGTGACTCATGATATCCACAGCGTGCTGGAGGTCGCCGACAGGGTGGCATTCCTGGACAGCCAGGAGTTGTGCTGGCACGGCACGGTGGAGGAGATGAGGCAGAGTTCCAACAGGCGCCTGCTGGATTTTATAACCGCCAGCGAATATCAAATTTAACATACACCAACGGAGATAGCTTTGAATCTAAGCAACGAAATGAAGGTCGCCATAACTATTGTGGTAGCGATTGTGGTCGCTGTCCTGGGGTTCCGGGCGATGCGCGATCTGCCGCTGTTTCGACAGTCGAAGATCGTCTATACCAGTTTCAACACGGTTTCGGGTATGAGCGTGGGCAATGCCATCTACATCAACGGTGTCAAGGTGGGATCGGTGAACAGGGTGCAGCTGGCTGGAAGAGACAGCGTACAGGTGACCCTTAGCCTGGATCTCGGGATCATGCTTCCGAAAGGATCGGTGGCCTACCTGGAGTCATCCGGCCTTCTCGATGAGAAAGCGATCGTCATCGAGCGCGGCGATGCCGATGAGGAGATACCCTACGGCGGCTATATAAAGGGCGTTTACCGCGGGGGTATGATGGAGACGCTCAAGGAGGAGGGGGAAAAACTCAGCGACGATTTCTCCCAGTCTTTCGACAAATTGAATAAATTGCTGGAGCAGATTAATGCTACGCTCACCGATGAGACCAGCAGCAACTTCAACAAAACGATGAACAATCTGCGAGCGACCACGGCGGAGATTTCCGACCTGATCGAAAGCAGAAGGACGGAACTATCGGAGACCATAGAGCATACCCGCAATTTTACCGCAAACCTCGATTCCATCACCACCGACAACAGGCAGGAGATCGACAGCCTGATGGTGAATCTGAACTCCACCCTGAACAGGATGGACCGGCTGAGCTCGGAGCTTACAGTGACCTCCGAACAGCTCAATGACATGCTGGTAAAGATCAATCAGGGGGAGGGAAGCCTCGGCAAACTGGTGACCGACGACTCGCTTTACATCAACCTGAACGGCTTGTCGCAGGAACTGAAAAACCTGGTGAAGAATATCAACGACAATCCGAGAAAATACCTCAAACATATGCGGCTGATAGAGGTGTTTTAAAATTTCTATAGGGTTGATGCGTTGGTAATCATTATATGAAGCCTGAATTGCTCTTAGCACAGGCTTCTTGTATATTTTGAGGCTTCGGAGCGCGGCATTATCGAACGCTTGCAGTTGTGATATTAATTTGAATTTCATCAGCCTATACGAGGTTTTTTTTATTATGGGAGTAATGGATAAAATGAGAAGCAGTACCCCGGTGATCCTCTGGATACTGATCTTCTCTTTTGGAGTTTTATGGGTACTTGCCGATACGCAATTTTTCGATGCGATACAGGCGGGGCCCCGTTCTTTGGGTACCGTAAATGGCGAGCCGATTACCCTTGAAGAGTACAACAACCGCATCAGCTATTATATCGACCAGTACACCCAGCAGACCGGAAACTCCGTGACACCCGAGATGCGGGCCTATTACGAGGATCAGGCCTGGGAGGATCTGGTGACGAGCAAGCTGGTTTCACAAAAAATGGATCAGCTGGGTATCAAGGTCACCGACCAGGAAGTGGTGAACATGATCACCGGTGAAAATCCCGATCCCTTTATTCGCCAGCAGTTTCAGAAAGAGGACGGCACCATAGACCGGGTAGCCCTTCAGGCCGCGATTGAAGCCCCTGAAAACAGCCAGGTGTGGATGCTGATCGAACAGCAGCTGCGCCAGAAGCGTCGCCAGCAGAAACTGAATAACTATGTGCAATCGGCGATGAAGGTCAGTGAGTTCGAGGTGGAACAGGAATTTATAAGAAATAACACCTACGCCGGTATCTCCTATGTGCGGTTTCCCTACGCCGATCTTGCCGACAGCGCCGTGAATATATCGGATGCCGATCTGCAGGAGTACTACCAGAACAACCTGGAAGATTACCGGAGGAAGGAATCATACCGTTTTAAGTATGTGAGTTTTGATAAGACCCCCACCAGCGAGGATACCGCCCGGGTACTGAAGGAGCTCAGGCAGGCGCGCGGTGATTTTGCCCAGGCTGCCGATGATTCGCTCTTCCTGGTGCGCTACCAATCGGCCACTCCCTACAATCCCGAATTTGTGGACAAGGATGAGATCAGGGAAGCGTTCAAACCGGTATTGAATCTTCAGAACGGAGAGGTCAGTAATGTGATCCAGGATGAAGGACGTGCGCATCTGCTCAAAAAGCTGGATGAGACCCGCGACCAGGTCAAGTTCGTGGTCCTGACCCTGCCGATCACCGCCGATCCGATCGCGACCATCGACCGGCAGGCAGAAGAAGCCGATGATTTCAGCTTTTTTGCCGAGCAGGAGAGTTTTGAACAGGAGGCTGAACGGCGCGAGCTGGAGGTCAAGGAGGCATTCGCCACAAAGGACAACCCCTTTATCGCCGGACTGGGACAGAGTCGGCAGATCCTGAATTACCTGGAGGTGGCCGATGAGGGGGATATCTCCGAACCGATCGAGCTCAACAACGAATTTATCGTACTAAAGGTTACCGAGGTGACGCCCGAGGGCTATCGCCCGCTGGAAGAAGTTCGCTCGCAGGTGCGCAACGCGGTGATCAATGAGAAACGCAAAGAACAGATTTCCGACCGGGTAGGCAAATTGCTGACAGAACATGAAACGTTGGAAGCGATAGCTGAAGCCGCCGACAAAGAGGTTCAAACGGACGATAACGTGCGCATGAACGAAAGTGTGATCGAGGATGCCGGTCGGGAGTCAAAGATCGTCGGTACCGTATTCGGTATGAGTGAAGGCGAACGATCCGGCGTACTGATGGGCGATGCTGCCGTATTCCTGCTGCGGGTCGACCGAATTACCGATGCGGATATTGAAAACCTGGATTCAGCCACCCGGCAGAAGATCCGGCAATCACTCGAGCAACAGAAAAGCACCACCTTCGCCCAGGTCTGGATGGATCAACTGAAGGAGGAAGCGGATATCGAGGATAACCGGAGCCGGCTGCTGCAGCAGTGATGAAATAAAGCCGTACACGAGTTTTAACTGGGGATAAGGGGAGGAATCTTCTTATCCCTTTTTATTTGGTTGGAAGATCGGGAATTAAAACCGACCGACAGTAGCTAAATGATAGTTATAACGATCAACTGGATTGCAATCAGGTGACGGAGCATACAACATTTTCTGAAGAAGACCGTCATTGGATGTCGCTGGCGCTCGAGATCGCCGAAAGGGGAGCGGGATATGTTTCACCCAACCCGATGGTGGGATGTGTGATTGTCTCCAGTGAGGGGGAAAAGATCGGCCAGGGATATCACGAGCGATACGGGCAGGCACATGCCGAGGTAAATGCCGTCCGGTCGGTGAAACGTGAATCCGACCTTGAAGGCGCCACCCTATATGTCACCATGGAGCCCTGTGCCCATCACGGGCAGACCCCTCCCTGCTGCGAAATGTTGGGAGAGCTGCCGATTGGGCGGGTGGTGGTCGCGATGCAGGATCCGACGCCCGAGGTGGATGGGAAGGGGATACGATACCTGCGGTCGGAGGGAATCGAGGTGGATGTGGGGCTGATGGAGGAACAGGCGGAACGTCTCAACGAATTCTTTCTTCACTTTCACCGGTACAACCGCCCTTTTGTAACCCTGAAAATCGCCCAGTCGCTGGATGGTTATATCGCAGCACCGGACGGCGACTCAAGATGGATCACGGGAGAGGAATCAAGAAAGCTGGTGCACCGCTGGCGCAGCAGGTATGACGCGGTGATGGTCGGCAGGAATACGGCACTGATCGACAATCCCCGGCTGACTGTCCGGCATGTGAAGGGCAGGCAGCCCCAAAGAGTGGTGATCGACGGGGATCTTTCGCTGCCGCGCGAGCTCAATCTTTTCACCGATCAGTACGAGGAAAAGACGGTCGTCGTCACACACAACAGGGAACAGTTTGAGAACAGCGCTGATCCGATGCTCAGCATGTTCGAATCGGACTATTTCAGGGGAGACACCGTGTTGGTAAGCGAAAAAGAAGGTCACAGCGATTTGGATGAAACGCTGAAAGCCCTGGCTGAAAGAAATATTATATCGGTACTGGTCGAGTCGGGCCAGAATCTGGCATCTGCCCTCCTTAAACACGATCTTGTGGACAAACTGGAGATCTTTATCGCTCCCAAGTTGATCGGGGGAGGTACCCGTTCGGTGATGGGACTCGGCATCGAACGGATGAGCGAGATCCTGGAGTTCAGGGAGTCTTCCTGGAAACTGGTAGGTGATGATATGTTGTTTACCGGTTACTTTTAATCTGACGCATATATATGTTTACAGGTATCATTGAAGAGGTTGGTACGATTACAGCATTGACCCCTCAGGCTGAGGGCAGGAAAATGACCATCGAATGTACATTTGCCGACGCTTGCTATGTCGACCAGAGCATCAATGTGAACGGGGTATGTCACACCGTGATTTCCAACGACGACCAGTCCTTCACCATACAAAGCGTGGAGGAAACCCTCCGAAAAAGTGCGATCGGTGACCTGCAGGAAGGTGACAAGATAAATCTCGAGCGGTCGATGACCGCCGATCGGCTGCTGGACGGGCATATCGTGCAGGGACATGTGGATGCGACAGGCGTTATCCTGGAAGTTGATGAGGAGGAGAATGACCGTTTGTTCACCATTGAGTATCCGGAGGAGCATAGAAAATTGATCGTGCCGAGAGGCAGCATATCGATCGACGGCATCAGCCTGACAGTCGCACGGGAGCAGGCCGATCGGTTTACTGTTGCGATCATTCCCTACACGCTCGAGCACACTAACCTGCGGCAGCGTCAGCCGGGCGACAGGGTCAACCTTGAGTTCGATATTCTGGGCAAATATGTGGTGCGGTATATGGAGAATCGGGATTAGAAGGTTGCACCCGGGTGGCCCGTCCAGGTGTTAACCGGTCCTGAACCGGTGTTTCTTCAGGTTCCTTTCCCTTAAAAACCACCGTAAGGCCGTCCCTTGCCGGATGGCGAGGAGCTGCGTTCCAGATTGTTAAGCAAGGGAAGTTTTTGGAACAGGCTCTGGATGCGTCCGCTGTTGACCCGCAGGCCAAAGAAAAAGTACTGAAAGTCGCCGAAGGGATTCATCGTGAAATCGAGCGACCAGCAATGCAGATTGCGCCGAAAAGTGAACTGGGAGGGGGTCAACTCGCTCTCGACGAAATCATACCCCAGCCGGGTGCTGAAGTCCCATTTAGGAGTGAGTTTCAGCGTGATATTTTGAGCATTCAGGGTGGCAGACTCCCGGTTTTCTCCTCGCGGATTCAACGACCAGCGATAGCTGAAATTTAGGGAAATCGAAAAAGGGCTGTTGACCGGCTGCACCGGTCCGCTGTTGAAGGAGGGATTGAAAGTATGGAAGAGGGATTGATTGTAGGGATCGTATTGTGCCGGGTAATAGGGGGTGTCGGTCGCCCGGATTCCTGACCCACCGCCGAGGCGCAGGGTATAGTTGGCACTCACGTTCCATTGCAGCGGTTCCAGCAGCTGCCCGCCTCCATTCCATAGGAAACGGTCGATCTTGTTGCCCAGGGTGTCGCGCTGGTAGAAATTGAATCGGGCGCTTGCCCGTATATTGATTTTGTTGGCCAGGTTTTTGCTCATAGTTGCGTTGAGATCGCTGAGTTTCAGACTGTCGGCCGCAAAGTTGTAGCTGGTGGAAAAATTCAGCTGATCGATCAGCTTTACGGTACGGTCCTTGATCTCGCCGGTTGAATCGCGCTTCACAATCCGGGTCTCCAGCACATTTTCCAGGTTGAAATTCAGGCTCTGCACCTCACCGCGGCCCGGTCCGGTGAACACCTCATTTTCGAAGATGGAGTAGATTTGAGTACGCCCGGTGGTATCCACCTGTACCTCGCGGTAGTATCCCCAGAAATCCTTGCTGAAATCAGGGCGGTATCCGAAGGAGAAGGTGGGTCGAAGGGTGTGCCGAAACCCGTTGAGATTGCCGATCTTCTGATTCCAGATGCCGTAAAAGGTGGTGGAGAAGCTGATCCCGGTGTTGAAGTCGCGGGCGGTGGTGAATCCCCTGACCTGCCTTTCGGTAACCTGGTTGGCCACGGGATCGAATGACTTGCGTATCGTAGTGGGAAACCAGTATTCACTGTAGTTGATATTGGCGCTCACATTCAAAAACTGACTTGGAATGATACGCCCGAAGGAGATATCGGCTTGTTGACGGAGGCCATATTTAAAATGGTCGAAATCACCGGTCGCCTGACGGTATTTTCCGGGGTCGAGTAACGCCTCGAACCAGTTTACCTCGGCCGAATCCCCCCTGATCGGATTGAACCGGTAATCGGACCGAAAGTTATTCTGGTATCGGATCGAGATGTTTTCATAAAACGAGGTAGATCCGGCTCCGGGGCGACCGCTGGAAAAGGGCGAGAACTGTTTCAGGCTGAAATTCATGTTCGGGCCGCTCAGCTGGGCGATGTTGGTTCTGAAATTCTGGTTCTGCTGTGCCGAGATACTGAAGTTATACAGATTCTCGGGGTGGTTGTACCGGTAGCTGAAGCTGGAGTTGGTACTGGTCTGGGCCCGTTCGTCGATGTCGAATGAGTTACGGTCGAAAAATCCGGAGGTGCGCAGGTTTACGGTTGCGGACAGATTGGCATAGGGCGAGAAGCGCTGATTGTGGTTGATACTGAGATTCTTTTCAGAACGGATTCCGAATCCGGGATCGGTGGATTCGAGACCCCGTTCCCGGGAGAATCCGATCTGAACGCTGCCGCTGTAATTATCCCGGTTGCGGTACTGCGCCCTTGAATTCAGGAAAAAAGTGCCCGATGTATAGATATCGACAGATGCCTGTCCTACCAGATAGTCGTTGAAATACTGAAACCAGCCCAGATTCTGCAGGCCGATTCCCCTTGATCGTCGATCCTGGAAAACGTAGGATGGTTCCAGCAGTCCCGACTGCTTGCGGTCCAGTTTCGCCGGCACATAGCCGAAGGGGAATACGAGGGGATAGGGGATATCCAGGATAAAAAGACGGGCGTTGGTGAAGAAGACCTCTTCCTGATCCACTACTTTCATCCGGTCGGCCTTCAGGTAATAGTGGGGATGATCGAGCGTGCAGGTGGAATAGATCGCATCCTCCAGAAAAACCACATCACGACTGGTATTCTTCACCTTGGTCCCGATCAGCTGACCGTCCTGAACCTGCGTGCGTGCGACCTCGAAACGGCCTTTTTCCGTCTTGTAGTTGAATTCGATGCTGTGGCTGCGCAGGCGGTCGCCCTGCCGAAGCAGCACCGGCTGGGAAAGGGTGTCCTGCGGCGTCTGGGTCTGCGCACTCACACGGGTTTTATCGAGATTCAGTGAGATCTTACCGGCTGTCAGTTCTCCAGAAGTGTGTGTTACTTTGGAGGAGCCGTACAGTGTGGCAATGCGGAATTTCTCAAAATTGAATACCAGTGAGTCCTGAGCCTGGAAATTGACTGCTCCTTCCTGGTCGGAACGCACTACCCGGCCGGTTCTTGCCGTCGTATCCGCTGAGGCAGGTCGATTCTGTCGGTTGACAAGTGAATCAGGGATTCCGGTTTGCTGGGCAGCCGCAGGGCGAAGAGGCAGCAGGGTTGCCATCAGCATCGGGAACAGCCCGAACAGAAGAAAAATCGTCGGCTTATGATATGTTGGTCCGTAATCGATCAACGGGAGTCAGCGATTTATGCGGCGTTTGCCTGATCTGAAAATATTCAAAACTATAACACGCCCCAAGGCCATTAAAGTATGTATTTGTGCTGGATCGGTTGGACGGGCAACGGAACCCTGGTTACTCCTTTTCCTTGATCTTGTACACCGTTTCGCCCTCCCTCCGCATGCCGTACTCTTCCCTGGCGATGCGCTCAAGCAGCGCAGGATCTCTTTTCAGCGCCTCTATCTTCTGCTTTAACTCGGCAGTCTCCGCCTCCAGCCGGGCGGTTTTCTTCTGCAATTCGATTTTTCGCTGGTGCAATTCAAAGCGGGTCCAGAGGCTGTAGGTGTCGATAAAGGCAAACCAGATAAATACAAATCCACCCAGAATCAGGAATAGAAAGGACTTTCTCCAGTTAAGTGGATTGAGGATTTGCCGGTTCATGGGGTTTTTCGTCTTTGTATCTTTAACAGCCGAAAATACAGCATTTTATCGCTGAAACGCAATTCCATTCTACCGGTTCCGAGATTCCGTACAACCAGTACCGCCCGACCCATCTCCCCAGCTCACCGTTTTTTTCGGAAGGTATCCTCAAAATGTTTTATACGGGGGGATTCCTTTTCTTTCTGAAGGATCGAAATTACATCGAACCGCACCGGCGAGCCATCCATCTTACGCTCATAGATCCAGGCTTCCGCCGCCTTATAGATCTGATGCATCTTTTCCTCGGTAACCGCATCTTCCGGATGCCCGTAGTTTGTATTCGATCGTCTTTTTACCTCGACAAACACGATTTTAGACCCATCGAAAGCGACGATATCGACCTCGGCACGTTCAAAAAAATAGTTGCGGTCGAGGATGGTATATCCCTTCGACTCCAGGAATGCCGCTGCCAGCTCCTCTCCCTCGCCACCGATTTTACGGGTTGATTTGGTTGTCATCTTCCACCGGTAATTTGATCGTTTCAGGCATCTTATCTTTGAGCGACTGTTTCAGCTCAGCCAGCTTTACCAGCTGTTTCAGGAATGCCAGCCGGCGCTTGTTGATATAGGGAAGCAGGGCATTGGTGAATCGCTCAAACATCTCCAAAAACTCAACAAAATTTTCGATACGCTCTTTGAACGCCTGCTCCTCCTGGGTCTGTTCCTCTTCCTGCTCCAGAAGATGCAGGCACTCCTCCAGATTTTTTCGGATCGGCGCCACTTCCCGGTCCTGCCGCTCCCTGACGATGGTCGCCACAATGGTCCACACATCTTTCTCAGCGGTATAGAAATCTTTTCTCTTTCCCTTGATATGCACCTTGTGCACCAGCTGCCACCGCACCAGGTTGCGCAGGTTCATGTTGGCGTTGCCCCGGCTGATATTGAGCTGCTCCATGATGGCGTCGGTATCCATCGGGTCCGATTCGGCATACAACAGGGCGTGTATCTGGGCCATCGTCTTGTTGATGCCCCATGCACTGGCCATCTCCCCCCAGAGCAGCACGAACTGATCCAGGGCATTTTGATGTATTTCAGATCGTTCTTTATTCACGACTACGCTGGTTTAGGCATTGTTGCTGCTGTCGCTCTCACCGGTACCGGAATCGGCAGCTCCGGTACTCTTGTCATTTTTTTCATCTTCCTTTTTGGGACGATCCCGGTTTTTGTAATCGGTTACATACCACCCGTCGCCCTTGTACACCACTCCACCGCCTCCGGTAATGACCCGCTTCACCTTCTGGCCGGTGGTCGGGCATTCTTCCAGGGGATCATCGTTGATATTCTGCCAGATTTCAAAAGTGGTACCGTCTTCTCTTTTGTACTCGTAAGTGGGCATTGTTTTCAGTTTCTCATTTGTATTTAACAGGTATCGGCGGTTTATCCCGGCCGCTCTCTGTAATGTGCGCCATAAAACAGTATAGTTCAAATAAGCTGCCGTATAACGGAACGGAAGCCTAGTTTAGTTCTTCCAGGCCCTTTTTCAGTCGGTCTATACCCTCTTTCAGATCCTCCATCGATGCGGCATAGCTCAACCGTATTCCATTTGGCTCCCCGAAGGCATCCCCCGGCACTGCCGCGAGTCCGTGTGTTTCCAGCAGGTAAAGGCAGAGATCGGTGCTGGTGTCCATCTTCTCGCCGCCGGAGGTGGACCGTCCCAGATAATATGAAATATCGGGAAACACGTAGAAGGCGCCCGAAGGTTTGAAGCAGCGTACCCCGTCGATCTTGTTCAGGGCATCGAATACAAAATCACGGCGCTCCTTGAATTTCGTCCGCATCTTATGTACCGCTGTCAGATCGCTGTTGTAGGCGGCCTCACCTGCTTTCTGCGATATGGAACAGGGAGCAGAGGTTTCCTGGCTTTGAATCTTGGCGGTGGCTCCAGCGATCGACAGGTCGGCGGCCAGGTACCCGAGTCGCCAGCCGGTCATCGCAAATCCCTTGGAAAACCCGTTGATCAGCAGGGTCCGTTTCTGAAGATTTGGATCGGCCTGCAGGATACCGGCGTGGGTGCCCTCAAAAACGATATATTCGTAGATCTCGTCGGAGATGATCAGGATATCGGGGTGTTTGCCCAGCACTGCTGCCAGTGCTTTCAGCTCCTCCATGGAATAGCAGGAGCCGGTGGGATTGGAGGGGGAACAGATGATAAAGGCCTTGGTATCCGATGTGATCGCCTCCTCCAACTGCTCGGGGGTGATGCGGTAGTTGTTTTCGATGGATGTTCGTACGATCACCGGCTTACCGCCAGCCAGCTTCACCATCTCCGGATAGGATACCCAGTGGGGTGCGGGAATGATCACCTCGTCGCCGGGATCGATGGTGGCAAGAATGCTGAAGCCCAGAGCCTGTTTGGCACCGTTTGTGGCCACGATCTGCCCCAGTTCGTAGTTGAGGCCGTTATCGCGTTTCAGTTTCTTGATGACCGCCTCTCGCAGCTCAGGCGTCCCGGTGTTCATCGTATACTTGTGAAAACCGTCGTTGATCGCCTTCACCGCTGCCTCACAGATATGGCTGGGTGTTCGAAAGTCGGGTTCTCCGGCGCTGAGCGAGATCACCGATTTTCCCTGCCGTTTCAATTCCTTGGCCCGGGCAGAAATTTTTAATGTTTCAGACGGTGCGACCGATTGTGATCGGGTGGATATCATATAAAACTTATTTTGAGATAGATTTGAACAGGTTGGGGTAAAATAGGCAAAAGAGATCTGTTAGTCTATCCGCTTGGGAGTTGGCGGATAGAATTATTTGTAGCCCCCGCGCTTTTCAGGATTCGGTGAACTTGTTCCGCAGTGCATCGGCTACGTGGTCGGGTACGAATGAGCTGAGGTCTCCATCCCAGTATGCAACCTCTTTTACGAGGGAAGCGGAGATGAAGGTAAGCTGCTCGTTGGGCATCAGGAAGACAGTGTCCACATCGGGAGCCAGGCGCCGGTTGGTAAGCGCCATACGGAACTCATATTCAAAATCGGAGATCTGGCGAACTCCCCGGATCAGGGTGTTGGCCTTTTTGCTTCTAGCAAAATCGACCAGCAGACCGGAAAATTGGGCCACCTCCACCGTCTCGGCCCACTTTTTTCCCTCCAGGCACTGCCGTATCAGTTGTTCCCGCTCATCGCCGGTAAAAACGGTCTCCTTTCGTTTGTTGACTGCGATCGTCACGATGATTTTGTCAAACAGTTCGGTGGCCCGTTCTAGAATATCCAGATGGCCGTAGGTAATCGGGTCGAACGATCCGGGATAGAGGGCTAAGGTATCCATAAAATGTGCATGCGTTAGGTTTTATTCGGTGTCGCTGTCGTTGTTCCTGAAAATACTTACAATGGTTCGGCCGTAGGGCCGGGAAAGAAAACATTGAGGGTGGTCAGTGAAATCGTGGCGCTTGTCGTGCTCCAGGATGAGCCAGCCCTCATCCTGCA
>JAWVYR010000021.1:0-17316 GCA_033722635.1 Balneolaceae bacterium
AAAAAATTTATCCAGTCTTTTTTTCCCAAGCATCTCGAGGAGATAAAAAAGGAGTTCAGCGTTTTGAATAAAAAAGAGATGGAAGAGCTGGCCCGCATATGTAAAAAACTGGGGTTACAAAAGTAAAAACTGGTTAAAACCACACAGCTCTGCAATATTTTTTTGTAAAAACTGTTTAATATTGAAATGTTTGAATTTGTGTCTATTTATTGGTTTGAACAGAGAAGAATGTGACTCCATAAATCCCTCAAGGGAGAAGGTTTGATCGCCTTCTCCCATTTTTATTTCTATTCATATCGCACTGCATCGGCCGGCTCTACCGCAGCCGCTCTCAGCGCCGGATACCAGCTGGCCCCCAAGCACAACAGGAGGCTGCCGGTCAGTATGATGCTAACATCCACAAAGCTTATGCTTGCCGGGTAGGCTTCGATGATAAATGCCGAGGAGAGCCGGATCAATCCATACTCCTGCTGCAGCCAGCTCATCAGCAGGCCCAGAGTGCCGCCCAGCCCACACCCGATCAGCCCGATATAGAATCCCTGTTTGATAAAAATCGACCGTATGTCGGCCGGAGTATAACCCATCGTCCGCAGAACACCGATATCCCGGTTTTTTTGGATGACAATCATGGTAAGCGAACCTACGATGTTCAGCACCGCCACCAGTACAATGATCATCAGAATCACATAGGATCCCCATTTTTCAAGATACATTACATCGTAGAGGGGTTTCTGCAGATCGTACCAGGTGGATATCCTGTATCGGTCAGCAAACCGGCCCTGCAGCTGCTCTTTAACCTGCTCCGCTTGTTCGTTTCTGGTCAACCGTATATCGATTCCGGATATCGTATTTCTGAAATCAAACAGCCTGCTTGCAGCCTGAAGGTCAATATAAGCTACTGATTCTCCCGCCACCTGGCGAAGTGAATACCCGCCCCTAATTTGAAATCGATAGGATCGCGGAACGGTGAATTGCGTCAACGACTTTTTCATGCCCTCCGTGCTGAGCAGCACCACCTGGTCACCGACACCGAGACTCATCTGGGCCATCTGCTGATCCGGCAACACCAGGCCGGGCATCCTGTTTTGCACCGAAAGGTCAAACCGGCCGCTTGTTATATGCTCTTCAATCGGATTCAGCTGCAATAGCTGGTCTCTGTTCACTCCCTTGACCGTTATTACATTTTCGCGACGGCGGTGGTGGGCCATCAACACCTTCCCCTGCACATAGGGAGATATCGCCCGTATCTCTGGTACCGATTCCAGCTCTGCCCGCATGGAATCCTGGTAAAGAAAGGATTTTCCTTCGGCCGATTCGATCCTGATATCCGGATCATAGGACAGCAGCAGCCCCTTGATCACATCAAAAAACCCGTTGAATACAGACAATACCACGATCAACAGGGCCGTACCGATGGTTACACCGGTGATGCTGATAATCGTGAGCGTTGATATCAGCGAAACATGCTTCCTTGAAAACAGATATCGTCGTGCTATGAAGCCGGTATTTTCCATAGGATGCAAAGATAGCGATAATAGATACGGGTTCCATTCACATTTTTTAACGGATCATCGGTTACATTTTCTATTCAATTATTTAGATTGTCCCTTAGAACCTATCCCTTAACCAATCCTTTATCGCATGTGTAGCAATTATCGCGTACCTCTGCTGTCGATCCTGTTCATATCTTTTTTTATCTTGGGCATGCAACCTGAATCCCTCCGGGCACAGATCTTCGGGCATGGCCCCGAGATCAGCAATCCCACCTATGACTCTACCCTGATGAAAGAGCTGCAATACCGAAACATCGGTCCGTTTCGCGGTGGGCGTTCGGTAGCGGTTGCCGGTCATGCCGACCATCCGAACACCTACTACATGGGAGCCACCGGAGGCGGTGTCTACAAAACAACCGACGGGGGGCAGACCTGGATAAATATCTCCGACGGCTATTTTAAAACCGGTTCCGTAGGCGCACTGGCTGTCGCGCCATCCGACCACAATGTGGTATTTGCAGGCATGGGCGAAACCTGCATCCGGGGCAACATGTCGGCAGGCGACGGCGTCTACCGATCCACCGACGGCGGAAAATCGTGGACCCATATGGGATTGGGAGACACCCAGTTTATCGGTGAAATCGTGATCCATCCCGAGAATGAGGATATCATCTGGGTTGCCGCACTGGGTCACGCATTCGGCACCGAGGGCAACGAAGAGCGGGGAGTATTCAAGTCCACCGACGGTGGGGAAACATGGCGCAAGGTGCTCTATCACAACCGCCATGCCGGTGCGGTGGATATCGAGATAGATCCCACCAACCCGCGCATCCTCTATGCTTCGCTTTGGGAAGCCTACCGGCTGCCCTGGAAGATGTCGAGCGGCGGTTCCGGAAGCGGGCTCTACAAGAGCACCGACGGCGGGGAAAGCTGGACCAACATTTCAAAACGCCCGGGTTTGCCGAAGGGCATACTCGGCAAGGTCGGAGTTGCGGTATCGCCCGCCAATCCCGACCGGATATGGGCGATCATTGAGAATGAAAACGGCGGCGTGTTCCGATCCGATGACAGCGGCAAAACCTGGCGGCGCATCAATGATGATCGCACGCTGCGCCAGCGCGCCTGGTATTACACCCATATATATGCCGATCCAAAAAACGATAATACGGTCTACGTGTTGAATGTGGGTTTCTATAAATCAACCGACGGAGGTGAGAGTTATGACCGCATCGGTACGCCTCACGGCGACCATCACGATCTTTGGATCTCCTCAGCCGACCCCCGGCGTATGGTCGTCGCAGATGACGGCGGGGGACAGGTAACGTTCAACGGCGGGGAAAGCTGGTCATCTTATCATAAATATGCGACAGCTCAGTTTTACCATGTGATCACCGACAACCGGTTTCCCTACCGGGTATACGGGGCGCAACAGGACAACAGCACCGTGGCGATCAAAAGCAGAACCGCCGGCTCCGGCATCGATGAGAGCGACTGGCATCCGGTAGCCGGGGGCGAGAGCGGGTATATCGCTCCCGATCCGGAGAACCCCGATATCACCTACGGCGGCAGCTACGGTGGAAACCTGAGCAGGTACAACGAGGTGACCAAACAGAGAGACCGCATCGACGTTTGGCCGGACAATCCCATGGGATGGGGGGCAAAGGATCTGGAATACCGCTTCCAGTGGACCTTCCCGATCTATATATCCCCGCACAATCCCGATATACTCTACGCCACTTCACAGTTTGTTCACAGGTCGACCGACCAGGGCATGAGCTGGGAGACGATCAGCCCGGATCTTACCCGAAACATTAAGTCGAAACAGCAGAAGTCGGGAGGACCGATCACCTATGACGATACCAGCGTGGAATACTACAATACAGTCTTCTCATTTGTGGAGTCACCGGTGGAGCCGGGGGTTCTCTGGGCCGGGGCTGACGACGGACTGATCCATATCAGCCGCGACAACGGCCAAACCTGGACCGACGTGACTCCAAAAGGTCTCCCAGAATCTACGATCAGCATCATCGATGCTTCCCATTTTAGCGGGGGTACCGCCTATGTGGCGGCCAACCGTTACCGGCTCGATGATTTCAGGCCGATGCTCTACAAAACCGACAATTACGGCCGGTCATGGGAAAAGATAACGGAGGGCATCCCCCGGATGGATTTTACTAGGGTGATCCGCGAGGATCCCAACAGAGAGGGACTGCTCTATGCCGGTACCGAGACCGGGGTCTACGTTTCGTTCAATGACGGGGATCGATGGCAGCCGCTGCAGCTCAACCTGCCGGCTGTCCCGATTACCGACCTGGTGGTGCATAAGCGGGACAAAGATCTGGTTGTGGCCACCCAGGGTCGCTCTTTCTGGATTCTGGATGACCTGGGCATGCTGCATCAGCTCAGCGACCAGGTTAAAAACAGCGACCACTTCCTCTACCAGCCCGAACCTACCTATCTGTTCGGACGCGGCGGATTCAGCCGGCCCGGACTGACACTGGGTGAAAACCCGGATGACGGAGTTGTGGTCCATTATCATTTTAAAAATAAAATGGATAAAGAGGTAAAGCTGCAGTTCCTGGAGGGCGACGGCAGCGTGGTCCGCACTTTCTCCAGCGAGGAAGACCTGGAAGGCAACAAAGTGAAAGAGAATGCCCGTTTCTACGAAGAGGAGGGGCGTACCCAGTCGGATGTCCTGACCACCGACCCCGGACACAACCGCTTCGTATGGAACATGCGCTATCCCGGTGCAACCGACCTGAAAGGGCGGCAGATTCTGTGGGCCGGCTCCACTCGCGGTCCGGATGCGACTCCCGGCACCTATACCGTGAAGCTGATTGTCGACGGCGAAATTGTCGCCGAGCAGCCTTTCGAGATCCTCAAGGATCCGCGAATCGAAACCACCCAGGAAGACTTCCGGGCACAGTTTGAGCTTCACCGGGACATCATCGCCAAACTCGATACCACCCACAAATCGATCAACAGGATTCGGGAGGTTCGGACCGAGATCAAAGAGATCATGGCTGATAAGCCGAACCATGAAACCGTTCAGGAAAGAGGTAAATCGATATTGGACAAACTCTCTGAGATCGAGAACGACCTGGTGCAGACCAAGGCCGAGTCGTTCCAGGATGTGCTGAACTACCCGATCATGCTCAACAACAAGCTGGCTTCCCTGGCCAGTACCGTGGCTACTGGAGATAACCGGCCCACCGAACAGCAGTATGCCGTATTCAGGGATCTCTCGGGGAAGGTGGATGCCCGCCTTGCCGAGCTCCATAAGATCCTGACCGGGCAGCTGCCGGAGCTGGTAAAAGAGATTGACGCCCCGGTGGTGCCTATCGAAAATTGAGAATGTTTATACTCCTCAGGCCACTTAAAGTGGTCAGACGGGTATTATACAGCGTGGATTTACGGACTTTGTTTATCCAGCTCCCGTTTATCCGCCCGCCGGGGCCTCCTGGTAGGGCACCGGTATCGAGCTGCGCAGGTGGAGGTCGCGCTGCGGATAGGGGATCTCCACATTGTGCTCCCTGAACTTCTGTACGATCGCCTGGTTGAGTTCATTGCGCACCCGTGGGTGTCTCTTCACATCCCCGATCCATACCCGCAGCTGCATATTCCAGGCCGAATCCCCGAATTCGGTCAGATGGATCTCCGACTTAGGCGATTTAAGTACGCTACTAGATTGCTCAATCACCTCTCGCAGTGCTTTTAACACAGTATCAAGGTCGGACTTGTAGGACACCCCTACATTGATATCCAGCCGGTAGGTCGGGTCGCCGTGCGAGTAGTTGATCACATCTTTGGAAACAAACTCCGAGTTGGGCACGATGATAAACACGTTGTTCAGGGTCCTGACCTTGGTGGCCCGGATATTGATCTGCATCACATCGCCCTCGATATTGTTCACCATCACCCGGTCACCCACACTGATGGGGCGTTCAAACAGGATGATCAGCCCGGAGATGAAATTCGCCGTGATATTCTGCAGGCCGAATCCGATCCCCACCGAAAGCAATCCGAAGATCACCGCCAGGCCGCTCAAATCTATTCCGACAAACTGAAAGGAGATCAACACGCCGATCGCAATGATCGTATACTGGGTGATCCGTGACAGGGTATACCGGGTACCCGCGTCAATCTTGAATTTTCTAAGTATTCTGCGGTTCAGCGCTTTGCGAACCGCGATGGCTACAATAACGGTGACAACCAGAAAGAGGATAAAAATGATGACCGAGGCGATCGTTACCGGTGTATCCTTTACATTAAAAAGGACCAGGTTTAAAAACTCCCGAATACCCCCCATAATATCATCCCACGTTGCATCCATAGGTATTGCCAATTTATTAAGATTGATGGAGATTACATAAAAAAGCGACTTGCTACAAGGGGTTGCTTAAACAGATGATGCGCCGATTACCGATCCGGCCGGCCGCCTTCGATACGCAACTCCTTCTGAGATATTCTTCTCGACCAGTTTCTTTTTCCGTTGCGATCGTAATTTTCTATGGTGAGGATCCGGCTTCCCCGTTTTCCGGTCACCTTTATTAATCCGAAATTGTAATCCATTACCAGCGTCCCCTCCACATGCTGGGGATTGTCATAGGAACTTTCACTCTCCGCCACCTCAAACACCCCGGCGGTTAATGGGGAGGAGGTGTACTCGTAGATCGGATAGAGACCGGGGCGCTCCGTCTTAAGCAGCTGGGCATAGTGAAGATCCCCCGACAGAAACAGTACCCCTTCGATCTGTTGAACCTTCAGAAACTGCATGAATTTTTCGAACTCCATCCGGTAATTGGCAAATGATTCGTGGTCTAGTTTCCGGTTGGTCGATTGGTTACCGTTGACAATTATTTTAAAAGAAGCCTCACTGTTTACCACGGCATCCATCAGCCATCGGAGCTGTTTTTCGCCGAAATATGCCTTGCTTTCATCCTTGAGATCATTGGGGGCCCGGTAGAAGCGGTCATCCATCAGAAAAAACTCGACATCCTGGTACAGATACCGTGTGAAGGCCCCCGGGGCATCCATGATGCCGTAACCAGGGTTCAGCCAATATCTTTTAAATATCATCAGCGCCTCCTCCCGCATCCGATAGGTGCGGTCGGAATTGTTCGGTCCGTAATCGTGGTCGTCCCAGATGGCCAGATTGACCGCCCTCGCCAACAGGGGCTGCAATTCGGGGGTATCGCGGGCATCGGCATATCGGTAGTCCATTCGCGGCACGGAATAGAAATCCGGTTCCCGATAATAGACGTTGTCGCCCATCCAGATCATCAGATCGGGATCTTTGGCGGCGATCGATTCCAGGATTTCCGGGGAGGTTCCGTACGGCTCACCGGGCCGATCGTAGGGTTTATCATTAACATAGAGGCAGGAGCCGATGGCAAACGCAAGTGAATCCGGTTCCCTCCTCCACTGCCAGAGCGGCTGCGTCGTGAAGCGGGTGGGATAGGAAAATTTTATCCGTTTTCCATTGATATAAACCCCGTACTTGTACGTCGTCCCCGGTTCAAGGTCGGGCAGTTTGAACTTGGCGGTGTTAGAATTCACCGCCTTCGAATGCATACCCACCCTGCTCTTTGTGCCGGGATCTCCCTCCGGCCAATAGGCGATTTCGATGTCAGCCGGCTTCGTGGTTTGCACCCAGAGATTGGCTTCCTGCATCTCCACGTAACCGAGCATGGGGCCGGACCGCAGCAGCGATTTCTGAGCCAGAGCTATCCCGGCTGATGAAATAAAAAGTAGAAAACAACACAGATAGAGATGAAGCCGAATAATCCGATGATCCATGTTTAATACCTTTCTCGATATATAGATTCATAAGTTAAACATCGATTGCCATACCGCCCTAATAAAATAGTATCTTTCTTTGTTACTTCAGCATTGAATCTGCTGCTGTTTTACCCTATTTTCGTTGCCCATATTTCAACCTTTAAACCCATAACTGTTAGATGAGGCTCGTTATATTTGGACCGCCCGGTGCGGGAAAAGGGACCCAGGCCGATTTAATTTCGGAAGAATACGGAATCCCCCATCTCTCCACCGGAAAATTGTTTCGAACAGCCATTGAAAAAGGGACTGAACTGGGTAATAAAGTCAAGTCGATCATCGATGCTGGCAAGCTGGTTTCCGATCGTATTGTGATCGAGCTGATCGAGGATGAACTTAAAAAAGATAAATACGATCCCGGCTATATCATCGACGGTTTCCCACGGACCGTACCCCAGGCCGAGGCTTTTGACAAACTTCAAAATGAGATAGACCAATCGCTCGACCTGTTTATCCTGCTGCGAGTGCCTGAGGATGAACTGATTTACCGGATTGTTAACCGGGGTGAAGGGCGTTCCGACGATACCGAGTCCAAGATAAAAACACGCCTGCAAATCTACTGGGAGGAGACCCGGCCGGTTGTGGATTACTACCGTGAAAAGGGAATTGTCGAGCAGATTGACGGAGTGGGTTCTATTGAAGTGATCTTCAACCGCATCAAGGCCTGTCTGGATAACATCTGAACGCTGCTGTCCTGCTAATTTAAAATATCCAGTATCGCCCCGGATATTTCCCGGATACTTGTAATCCCGGCAAACGGCTCCAATACCGGACCCGCCACAAACAACGGCACACGGTTGAGGGTGTGCGTTTTAACCGAGAGATCTTCCACATTCCCGTGGTCGCTGCTCAACACGATCGTATCATCCTTCTTCCTGTTGGATATCAGTTGTTGCAGGAACCGATCGTACCGATCAATCACCTCAACCGCCCGTTCGATATTTCTGGCATGTCCCGCCTTGTCGGTCAGATAGTACTCATGCAGCACAAGATCCTTCTCCTCCATCATCGCCAACACCCGGTCAGCCGCCATCTCCGGCTCAATCACCGGAACATCCAGCCCGAGCTGATCCCTCCATGCCTTCTGCGTGATACCTGCCGTAATAGCCCGTCCTTGTCGTACCTCATCGATAGTGTTCAATGCTAAGCCTGCACTCTTTACCATCAATGTTGTACAACTCCAGCGATCCCGTTCCTGCGCCCTTTCAAAATAGATCTCCGGGTAGGCATTCATGAAGTAGCAGCTCTTGCCGCTGCGGACCGCCTTGTGAAAAATACTCTCCCGGCTGAGGATCGGCTTTACTTCGGAATGGGGAAACGGCCCGAAATGACGACCCACCAATTTCGCTGCATTTTTTCCCGTAAAGAGTGTGGCCTGTCCCGTTCCGCTTTGCGGTAAACCCTCGACATCGAGGGTTGCATCCAGATCTTTAAATATCAGCTCTTCTTCCCGAACATTTTCAGCTTTTTGGTTAAATGGCTGATCACCGGCCAGCTTTGTAAACGCATCAAATCTGCGTGCTTTAAAGGGATTGCTTTCAGTATCATCCCCCAGTCCAACTCCATCAATAAATAAAAACAGTACAGACATCCTAGTTTTCCAAAATGATGGTGACCGGACCATCGTTGACCAGAGATACGTCCATCTCCGCACCAAAAACTCCGCTCTGAACAGTTATTCCGCTGTTACTTCTAAAATAAGTAATCATCTCATCATAGATCTCCTCCGCTTTTTCAGGGCCTGCAGCTTCGATATAACTGGGCCGGTTGCCTTTCCTGGCATCCCCGTATAGCGTAAACTGTGAAACCACCAACAGCTCACCGCCCACATCTTCAACTGAGTAATTCATCTTTCCATCATCGTCGTCGAAGACTCGAAGATTTAGAATCTTGCGACTCATCCATTCCAGCTTCTCCCCGGTATCCTCCCGATGGATACCTACCAGCAGCAAAAGTCCGTTCTCTATCGAACCCACCTGCTCCCCTTCCACCTTTACGGCAGCTTCCCGCACCCGTTGTACTACAACCTTCATAGTTACACCCTTTTAAAAATGTGGATTACTCTGTGGATTATTAGTAGTCGATGGATTTTACTCCCTATTTTGTAAAGTAATCCACAGCAGTTAACAAAATTACAGCATTATCAACAAGTTTTACATACCAAAATGAATGTTCAAAAAAGTGGTTAAAAATTTTAATTCATTTTAAAAATGTGGAAATCTTTCTGCGAATTTTAATAAGGTTTTGTTTTTTATGGTTTGAATTATCAACAAAATTATTAACAACCGTATCAGAACAAATCAATCGCCTGTTTAGAAAATAGTTCTCCACAAATCCACACTACCTACTAACTACTACAAATTATATTAATCTTATTGTATTTGTACTACCCTGAGAGAAATGTGGAGAAATTCTTTTAAAACCCAGCTGCTTTATTTCTATATTTTCTCTGTTGTCAGTGGCCTAAATCTTTAGCATATGCATTCAATCAAATATCCAATTGGCACCTTCCAAAGAACAGATCCTTTTACATTCAAACAGATCGGCAGATGGATTGAGGAGATCAAAGAACTGCCTTCAAAACTGGAAAAAGCGGTAGTGCCGCTCGACGATGAGCAGCTGGATACACCCTACCGGTCGGGTGGCTGGTCTGTCAAAGAGGTGGTTCATCATATTGCGGACAGCCATATGAATGGGTATGTGCGTATAAAATGGGCTTTAACCGAAAAGGAGCCGACGATTAAAACCTATAACCAGGAGGATTGGGCGGAACTGGCGGACTACCAGGGGCCGGTGGAGCTGTCGCTTGCACTGATAGACAGTTTGCATGCACGCTGGGGGATCCTTTTGGGGCAGCTGGGTGAAGAAGCATTCAACAGAACCTTCATTCATCCGGAAAACGGCGTCATGAAAATCGGCCACCTTGTGCAACTCTATGCCTGGCACGGCAATCACCATCTGGCCCATATTACCACTCTGCTGGAGAAAAATGACTGGGCTTCATCCACTAAAAAGATTGGATAGATGACGGAGAAAAAGGAATTTACATACAAGAATTCGGGAGTAGATATTGAAGCCGGAGAGGAACTGGTTCGGTCGATAAAAAAGATTGTCCGGGAAACGCATGGTGCCGAGGTACTGGGAGATATCGGAGGTTTTGGCGGGTTCTTTCAACCGGAGTTGTCGAATATGCGTAATCCGGTTTTTGTAAGCAGTGTGGATGGAGTGGGAACCAAACTGATTGTAGCATTCAAAACCCAGCGGTTTGATACTGTCGGGCAGGATCTGGTCAATCACTGTGTAAATGATATCGCCGTCTGTGGGGCAACGCCGCTTTTTTTTCTGGACTATTTTTCTACTGGCAAACTGGAGCAAAAGGTTGGTTACGAGGTGGTGAAAGGATTTGCCGTTGCATGCAAGCAGAACGGGGTGGCACTGATCGGCGGTGAAACCGCGGAGATGCCCGATATCTACCAGCCCGGAGAATTTGATCTGGCCGGCACCGTAGTGGGAATGGTGGACCGGGATAGGATTATTACGGGTGATAAGATCAAGAAGGGTGATCTACTGATCGGTTTTGAGAGTAGCGGACTGCATACCAACGGGTATTCCCTGGCGCGGAAAGTGTTGTTTTCTAACTACGAGGTGGATGATTATCTCGAGGAACTGGGAACACCCCTTGGAGAGGAGCTGCTTAAAATTCACCGTTCCTACCTCCCGGTGATCAATACCCTGAAAGAGATGGATGGAGTAAATGGATTTGCCCATATCACCGGCGGCGGTATCGCGGGCAATACGAGGCGGATACTGGGAAGCGGTATAAAGTTACATATTGATTGGAACAGTTGGACGTGGCCCCCGATCTTTAAGCTGATACAGCAAATGGGTAATGTTCCGGAGGAGGATATGCGGGCAACATTCAACCTCGGCATTGGGTTGATCGCGGTGGTTCGTCCCGATGCAGCTGATGCCGTCGAGAGATGGGCGAACGAAAATAATGAACCGATCCATACCTTGGGTAAAATCGAATAATCTGATATGAGCAGAGTAAAACTGTTGAAAATTGCGCATGGAAGAAGCGGCGACAAAGGTGACGCCAGCAATGTGGGTGTAATTGCCCGGCATCCCGATATTTATCCGTTCCTCAAAGATCATCTAACCGAGGAGGTGGTCAAGGAGCATATGAAACATATCTGCAAGGGGCCGGTGGAACGGTATGAACTGCCCAATATAGGGGCGCTGAATTTTGTATTGAATGAGAGCCTGGGTGGAGGGGGAACTGTTTCTCTTAAACTGGATGCGCAGGGCAAAACGCACGCCGCACAGTTGCTGAGATTGGAGTTAGATGTTCCGGATGATTTGCTTGAGCTGGTGGATTAAAATAGATTTCTGCGTATCAGGGCTGTGATGTCGCTTTTTCCCCGGCCGGGAACTGAACCGGTATTTCTATCCGGGTTTGGTTCCAGTTCATCACGATGGAGGTGGAATCATTCACTATATCACTGAATCGAATGGTAAATACCTCTGTTACATCATCGGTTCGATAGGTGGGGACTTCGGTTCGCAGAAGATCGTGGCTCTGATCATATTCAAACGCTCCCCACTGCCCGAGCTCCTTGTTAAGGATTACGGTAAATTGATCTTCCCGAGGAATGGTGAAGAGGGTATAGGTTCCGGGCTCCACCCGCTTACCGGCGAAACGGATCGGGCCTGTCGTGGTAAGTTCGGTAGCTTCATTGGCTCCGGTTCTCCATACTTCATCATAGGGAATAAGATCGCCGAAGATCTCCCGCCCTCTCTTATAAGGCTGTCCGTAGACGACCTTGACATAGGTGTTTTCATGCTTGACCGAAGCGATTGCGATGGGACTTTTTCTTCGGCGCGGATCGGGCTCTTCCGGTTTTTCAAAGGTACAGGAGCTGAAAAAAAAGATACCGACCAGAACCCACAGGTTGTAACTATTTGATATCATATCAGCATGAATATATTGAACTGTATTGTAAAATTGGTTAAAAGTCTCCTACAAATACGTTGTATTGAGAGCGGGAAGGCTCATATCCAATGGCGATACCCAGATCGAGCGTCAGGTTCGAAAGTCTGAAACGGGCGCGCAGGCCGGCACCGAAAACCGAAACCGATCCGTTCAGTCCATTCTGATTGAGATCACTGACCGTATTGGAAAAAGCAACCAGATAGAGATTGCTCAGGTAGAGTGGAACGAGCAATCCGCCGTTATCGGGATACCAGAGAGGGATGGTATACCGCGTGCTTAGGCTCAGCATATTTTCCGCCCGGGGGAATGGGGTGCTTTCAAAGAGGTTGGATACCAGGTCCTCGGGATCAAATACGAAACCGTCCTGGGTAAATCCCTGGAGTCCTACTCGTAATGACTGATTCCATTTCCTCAAAGGGGAAAAATAGGTGAATATTCCTGCCCTGAATCCAGTCGATTGGTTAATACCCAGGTTGAACCGGCTGCCGAGCGTCTGAATAGTGAGATTATCCGTAGTGAAAAAGTGTTCCACTTCCGAGAATAGAACGATTCCCGCATTTGGCTGCAGGTCCCTAATATTCTGTTGGAGATTGTGGTTTAAAACCATGAACAGGTTCCCGGAGAGGATATTACCGAAATCGGAAACGGGATTTCGTTCATCATTGAGGTCAAAAAACCGGAACCCGGTCCATTCCAGACTCGGGATAAATGACAGAGAAGAAAATCGGGAATTCTGTTCAAGAACGAAACGAAAAGGCAGGCCTGCTGAAAAGGTTCTGCGCTGTTGTAACATATTCTGAACCACGGAAGAATCCGGCTGAATCTGGAATTGAAGCGGCCGGATCGACGGATCGCTGGATGCCTCCAGCAGGAAACCGGGGTAAAAACCGGAATGTCGGTAGGATAGATCGTACCAAAGCCGTTCCTCGAACAGGCTGAGGTCCAGCGAGTAGGCATTCCGCTGCAGCAGATCGTTGCTCTGCATGTTCAATCCCACCTGGTAGGAATTGCTGCTGGAAACCTCCTCTCCGATGGGAGCAAACAATCGGGGTTTCAGCCAGCTTAAACCGCTGGAGTAAGGCCCCGACTGCCACTCCTCCGATTCCTGCCTGAGATGGTGGCCGAGCACCGGGCGCTGCAGCTGTCGACGCCTGATGGGATCGACCGACCACAGTGAGGCGGGTATTTCAATTCCTGCAAAATCTTCTCTGTCGAGTAGGAAGGGAAGCTGTTCGTTCTTCACCTGTTGAATGAAAGCGATCCGGTTGCCGTCCGGGCTGTAGGAGGCCTCGAATGCATTGAAGCGGGATCTGGTCAGCTGGATAACGGTCTCGGAATCCAGGTCATATTCAAAAATGTTCATGGTGCCTGAGTGATCGCTCGTGAAGAGTAAGCGATTGCCGGAAGGATGCCAGTCCGGATCGAACAGAGAACCGTTACTGAAGGATAGCAGCGGCGGTTTGGTAACCGCCTGCTGAATCTCATAGAGACTTGTGATCCAAATTCCCTGGACGCCGCGCCGGTTGGCAACTACGGCCACCCGGGAGGGATCGGCCGGGTCGACCTTGATATTTACAAATTCGGTATGGGGTAGTTCTGCAACTACCTGCGGGGCATCATTCCCGCGGTCCAATCGGACCACCCGGTTCGTGGAAACCTCATTTTGAATGGCATATAGCGACCCATCAATCGTCTCGGGAGAATGTACCCGATAGCCCTTGGTATGCTGGCCAATTTTACCCCGGTTCATATCCAGTTCATAGATTTCGGTTTTAAAAGCCTGGTCGTAGATCGGGTCGGGATTATAGTAGGAATACCAAACTTTATCTTTCTGATCGGAAAAAGTGTACTGGTAATCCCGGGTGATATTGGTTTCGGTTAGCCGGTCGAGCTGGCCGGTTTCGAGGTCATAGGAAAAAAATCCGGGCCGGGCGTTGTAAAAGGAACCGAAAAAGATCAGTTTTTCTCCGGAGAGCCATTTAGGGCGACGAATGAGGCGTCCGCCATAGGGGATGGCCAGTGGGTGGTAATCAGCTCGATTATCACCATATTCCGCCGCTGGTTCACTTGAAATATTTGCTGTGAATTGTTCATACAGTGTGCCGGGCCAATGGCCGGTGGCGTGCTTGAGTGCTACACCGTAACCCAGGAAAGGCCAGCGATTGTGGAATTCAATCGCCTCGCCGGTTGTATCATCTCCGTAGGTATTGTGAAGCCAGCTGGTAAATGTGTAGCCGCCGATGTAGTGGCGGTCAAACGGACGGGTAAAATCCGGGAACGCCGCGATCTGTCCCATCGACCAACGCCTGTCACTTTGGAATACCGCGTCAAACTGATTGGAAAAAAAGGGGTTATTTCCCCGTCCACCACTGTCGGTTATTCCCACCGATTCATGATAGGTGGCGATACCCTCGGTCATTCCGGAAGGGATGGCACCGTGAATTGAACGGGCGGCATCAGGGGAAAAGAGTTTGATAAAATTAGCGATCAAACCGTCGGTGCGGCTGAAATGCAGTGCATGCACCAGCTCATGGGGTGCCACTGTTTCCAGCCAGCTGCCTGTCTGCGGATTCATGGTTTTTCCGACAAAGGGCGGGGTCATGATCTCGGAGCGGAAATGCAACGCAGTGACAAACCCATTGCTGCGGTCGTTGTAGGTATTGAGGACCACCGGGAAACGCTCCAGGTTGCCGCCCACGAGCTCTTTCACCGATCCATATTGCGACTCCAGTATCCGGGCAGTGGAATAGGCGGCGGAATCTCCTCCCGAGGGATAGACGATGCGAAAATGGGTAGTGATCAGCTGCTGCCAGTTCAGTTCCGGGGGACGATATTGGGTTGGATAGATCTGGGCGAATGCGGGAGAACCGATCAAAACTAAAAAAACCGCCAGCAAAAAATTTTTCATGGGCCGGGTGGGGTTGAATGACAGTCGGTCTTGCATATAAGCGAATTTTGTGGAACAACGCAACGGCGTCTAAAACGGATCAGAACCCGTACGAAGGCAAATAGATATAGATGGCATAGAAATGAGAAAAAGTACCGGCCATCACGAAGAGATGCCAGATTTCGTGATGTTCGACCCATTTCGGGATCAGCACGGGTTTTTCGATTCCCAGGAACACGGTGCCGACGGAATAGGCCAGGCCGCCGAGGGCGATCCAGACCAAAAAAGCGATCGGCATCTTGTCAAACAGTACCGGGAAAAACATGATGCCCGCCCAGCCGAATCCGAGATAGAGCACCATCGAGAACATGCGGGTCTTGTGGAACCAGAACAACTTTTTGATGATACCCGCTACCGCAACAACCCAGATCACCGCAAGCACGGCCCATTTCCAGGGCTCATCCAGCACGATCAGGCAGATCGGCGTGTAGGTGCCGGCGATTAGCACATAGATCATACTGTGATCGAGCTTTCGGAGCAGCTCAATCGTGGATTCCTCAACCTGGAGCGAGTGGTAGAGCGAACTAGCCGTGTAAAGGAGCGTCATACTTAATCCGAAAATGAGGAAAGCCACAAAATGTTGAATGCTCCCTATATCCAAAGCCCGATCAAGGAGGAAAAATAAACCGAGCACAGAGAATATAGCGCCGGCCAGATGGGTTAATCCATTGACGGGTTCCCGGATATATTTTTTTAGGGGGTGCGTATCCATGTTCGATTTTAACCCGAGAGAACGGGGTTTCTCGTTATTTATCGCCTATAGGGTTTCATTTTCGGTACAGTAACGCCGGTAAGTATATAAACATTTCCGAATTAGTACAATTTAACCGTACTGTAGCCGCCAGTAGATAAACAGCAGTGCAAAGCTTCCGAGGAACAATATACCCCCCCGGCTCAACCATATTAACCAGGGCTTTGGAATACACTGCTCGGGCATATGGTCGGCGGTGACCAGACGGTAGTTGATATAGGCCAGAATCGGTGCTGTCAGGAACGAAAGGGTGGTGGCCAGATCCACCATCAGGGTGAAATGTTCTCCCAGGAAATAGAGCACCCCGAGGGAAAGCAGGGAGATAAGAACCAGCAATATCCGATAAAGGCGCAGGCTGTCCTTGTCATTGAACGTTTCCGGTATCAACACCTCCAGCATGCGGCGGGTGACACGGGGATAGGCGTCGGTGACGGTGAGTGTGGTACTGAACATCGTGCTGAAAGCACAGATAATAATTACGGTGTAGGCCCATTCCCCCAGACTGTCGGTATAGAGGGCGATAAACTGGCTGGCGAACTGCGCGCCGCTGCTGGCGTACTCCTGCCCGCTGCCAAACATCACCAGCGCACCAATAGCCAGGAAACAGAGCGCAAGAACCGCCGCACCGATATACCCGATATTGAAATCGAGCAGCGATTCCTTCAGTTTGGGGCGGTATCGGGTCTGCTTGACCCGCTCAAGGGAATATAGCGAATGCCAGACGGCCCCATCGATCGGTATCGGCATCCAGCCCATCAATGCTATGAGAAAAGAGATCCCCCCGACAGTCCAGATCGCAGGGGTTGTTGCGGGCATGGTATGCTGTTCTCCCTTCAACAGGGCGGCAACCACGGCAATCACCGTTGACACGGCCAATATCACCATGATGATCTTGATGGCACTGTCGAGCGCTGAATATTGGCCCGAAAGTAGCAACAGGATACAGATGGCCAGCAGGATAGCACTCCAGATTACCGGAGTTAAGGCGATGCCGGTCATCTCCGCAGCCAGACTCGCACTGACAATGGTAACAGCTGCCTGTACGGCAAACATGGTGCCGACGGTAAGGACAACAAATATCCAGATCGCCCACCGGCCGAGGCGCTTGTATCCTTCCACCATGCTTTCGCCGGTAGCGATGGCGTACCTGGGACCGAACTCGAGAAAAGGATACTTAAACAGGTTGGCCAGAACCACAGCCCATACCAGAGCGAAGCCGTAGTTTGCGCCTGCACGGGTCGATTGTACCAGGTGCGAGACACCGATGGCAGCTGCAGCTATAAGCAGACCCGGG